>CAYGRX010000054.1:0-9686 GCA_964352365.1 uncultured Rickettsiales bacterium | reverse complement strand
AATTAATGTTATTTGTTTTTTTATATAAAGCATAACATCTATGATACTTACATTAATTAACGGCTACGGGCTAGTTTGAGTAAGTTTCTAAAATTTTTTACTATAATCTTTTTGCTATCATCTTGTGATATGGCGCCTGTATTTTTTCGCCCAGAAAATAAAGCGCCACTTAAGCTTGAATATATAAATGAGGTTTCTCAAAATGGTAATTCCACTTCGATGAATAAGTGGTGGGAGAAAATTAAGGATGACAACATAAAAGCTGATGTAAATTCACTAATTAATGGAAACCTAGATTTGCGTCAAGCAACTGAGCGCATTATTCAAGCGGAAGAAAATCTTAGGATGAAAATTGGCGATTACTATCCAACATTAGGGCTTGATGGCCGAGCTTCAAGGTCATTCACGCCTAGTTCGGGCTTTAATTCGGGTATATCTAGCTTGATTACTAACAATAGAATCTACGATAGTAATGTTTCCACGGATTTGAACTCCTCTTGGCAACTAGATTTATTTGGTAAAATTAAAAACTCAGCCGAGTCTGCTGAGGCTAGTTATGAGTCAAGCATATATGATAGGGAGGCGTTGCTTCACTCGCTTGTTTCTCAACTTGTAAATAAAAGAGTTGCTATATCTGTTAATAAAGAATTGCTTGAGCTATCAAAGCAAAGTGTTGAAAATGAAAGGAAGTTGTATCAAATCGTAAAGAATAGATATGAATCAGGCGTTTCGGGGACAACTGCATCAGATGTACTTTTGGCGCAAGAAAACTATCTTAGTAAAAAATCTGATATCAATCAATATGAGCGAGCTCTTTATGCGGAGATGTACTCTTTTGACGTGTTATTGGGTAATCTTCCAGGGGCATCTAGTGGAAAATTAGCAAAATTTCCACTGCTCCCAGAGCCTTTTGCCCTGCCATTATGTTTACCGCTAGACCTACTTGATAGAAGGCCTGATTTAAAATCTAGTGAACTTCTAGTTAAGTCAGCTAATGCAGATATAGGTGTTGCAGTTGCGGACTTATACCCTGATTTGTCGCTATCAGGCTCAATCGGTTATAATGGCAATGATTTTGCCAACCTAATTTCCGCAGATCAACTTGCTGGTTCAATATTGGCTAATATAACCACGAAATTATTTCAGGGCGGTAAATTAAGGGCTAATATTAGAATTCAAGAATCTCGTGTTCGTCAACTTTCAGCTGCTTATGCAAAAGATGTCCTGAATGCGATTAGGGAAGTTGAAACTTTGCTAAAAAATGAAAGGGAGTTTGAACAAGAAATTGAAAACTCTAAAAATGCTTTGCAGGCTTCAAATCTTGCTGAGGAAATCTCTCAGCAGCGCTTTATAGCCGGTTTACTTACTTTGCAACAATATTTAGATATTCAACAGAGAAATTATCAAATGAAAAAATCTAACTTGATTCTTAAGCAGCAAAGATGGGAAAATAGAGTCGCATTATATTTAGCGCTTGGTGGAGACTGGTTTAAAGATGAAGAAGGAAAAAGTAATAATACTCAATGTTCTAATGAGGTAATTTATGAGTAGTGGTGAAAAAGGTAAAAACAAAAGCAATCTCACTCATGAGGAGAGGGATTTGCGTAAGAAAAAAACAAAAAAGCGCCAAGGTTTCATTCAGTTAATATTTGTCATAATATTTATTGTTGGCTCTTTTGGTATTTCAAAGTTATTGGAATTTCAAAAGCCAGATGTTAAAAGGTCAAAAGGTGGTGATAGACAACTATTTGTTGAATATCAGGTTGCTGAAATGCAGGATTACCAAATTAAATTTGATGTAACTGGTAATGTATCTGCAAGGTCTAATATTGATGTGGTTCCTGAAGTTTCTGGTAGGGTTGTCGCAGTTAATGAAAGTTTTTTTGATGGCGGCAAGTTTGAAGCTGGTGAAGTTCTTTTTGAGGTCGACCCACAAGATTACAAGTTGGAAATTGAAAAGCTATCTGCAGAAGTTGCTCGTGCCAAAACTCTGCTTGATGTTGAGGTCGCTCAGTCTAATTCAGCTAAGGCTGAATGGAAAATGTTAAACCCAGAAAAGCAAATTCCTGATCTTGTATCTAGATTGCCACAAATGAAAGAAGCTAAGGCAAATTTACTATCTGCTAAAGCGGCCCTTTCAAATGCTAGCTTAGATTTAAAACGCTCAAAATATAGTCTTTCATTTGCAGGTTCAGTGCTTTCTAGTTCCATTGAAGTTGGTGACTATTTAATGGCTGGGCAAAGTTATGGCTCAGTTTATAATGCAAAAAATTTAGAAGTAAGGGCTTCGTTAAGTGATAAGCAATTGCAATGGCTTTTGTCAAATCAAGGTTCTGAAATTATAATTAGTGTTAAAAATGGTGATGGTAGCGAAAAAGAATATCAGGGCATACTATCAAGGTCTGCAACTAGTTTAAACCAAGAGACTAGATTTGCTACAGTTGCATTTGCCTTTAAAGATTATAACCCATCTCTTGTTCCAGGTTTGTTCGCTACGGTTAAAATTTTAGGGCCCAAATTAGAGGGGGTTTATGTTTTGCCTGTTTCTACGCTACAAAGAGGGGACGTGGTATGGAGAGTTGATGCAAATGAAACAATTAGCCCAGTTATTGCTACGGTTGAATATGTTGGTGAGGAAAAAGTTGCTATCTCAAACCTAAATGCTGGTGACTATATAGTTACAAGTAAAATATCTGGAGCATCAAAGGGCATGAAGGTTAAAGCTGTTAATAATGGTGAAGGTTATAATCCAGAAGGTAGCTATAATGAATAATAAAGGTTTTATAGCATGGTTTGCAAGCAACCCCGTTGCGGCTAATATAATTATGTTTTTATTCGTAATTGGTGGTGCAATTAGTGTTTCATCAATGCGGACGGAAACATTCCCAACTATAGACCCTAAAATAATCAATGTAACGGTTCTATACCCTGGTGCAACACCTTATGAAATCGCAGACTCTATAACCAGTAGGGTGGAGGAGTCGCTAGAGGGTATTGATGGTGTAAAGCGCATTAGTTCAACAGCGGCTGAAGGAATTGGTACAGTTAAGGTTGAGCTTGAAGATTTTGCTGATGCGGATGAAGTTTACAGTGATGTTGAGACTGAAGTTAATGGTTTATCTGACTTTCCTCCGTCAGATGCAGAAAGGCCTATTATACAAAAGGTTAAAATAACAAGTAACGTTTTAACATTGGCTGTTCATGGTGATGTTGATGAAGCTATTTTAAAGTTTTGGGCGGAAAATCTAGAAGATGAAATTAAACAACTTAAAGGGGTTAGTCTGACAAGCGTTAGAGGCGTGCGTGACTATCAAATTTCAATTGAGATATCAGAGAATAGCCTTAGGAAATATAACCTATCACTATCTGATATTGGCGATGCCGTAAAAATGTTTTCCGTAGATGTGCCTGCTGGAACAATTGAATCATCACAGGGTGACATTCTACTTCGGGTTCAAGAGAAAAAATATACTGGTAAGGAATTTGGGGAAATAGTTTTAAAAACTTTGCCTGATGGTTCAATATTAAGGATTAAAGATATCGGTAATGTTATTGATGGTTTTGATGATAAAAACCTAATTAGTAAATATAACGGCGAGAATGCAGCTTTTGTTGATGTGCTTAGAAGTGAAACGGACGATACCCTTACCATTGCGAAAATTGTAAAAGACCAAATCGAAAACATTAAGTTGCCAACTGGTGTAAACCTTTCATTGCAAAAAGATGAGACCTTAATTTTGGAAGATAGAATTAGTTTAATGCTTAGAAATGGAATTCTTGGTTTTATGATGGTTTTCCTCATACTTTTATTATTTCTTGATCTAAAGTTAGCATTCTGGACAAGTGTTGCAATTCCCGTTTCATTCTTAGGCGGTTTGATGATCGTAGATTTCCTAGGATATAGCATGAATATGATATCACTATTTGCGCTTATAGTAGTTCTTGGGATAGTTGTGGATGATGCGATCGTTGTGGGGGAGAGCATTTTTGATGAGCAAGATAAAGCAAAAGGCGATGCAATGGCAACCTCAAGTGCTACATTGCGAGGTGTATATAATGTACTAGCGCCAGTTACAATAGGCGTAACTACAACCATGGCGGCATTTGGGCCACTAATATTTAGTACGGGAACTTTTGGTCAAATAGTTAGTATTATTCCAATTGTTGTTATACCAATATTATTTATTTCTCTAGTTGAGGCATTCTTTATTCTACCTTCACATCTAGCCTCCCCAGGAACTTGGAGTAGGGGGGTAATGTCAGATATTAGAGATAAAGTAACCAGTGGTTTGAATCTTGCCGTAAATAAATTTATTATTCCGTTAGCTAAGTTTGCCGTAACTTGGCGCTATGCAACATTTGCCTTATTTGTTGCAGTTGCAATTATTACGGGTGCAATGCTTAAAAATGGCGTTGTTAGGTTTGTGTTTTTCCCTCAGATTGAACGTGAGGATATAAAGATAAATATAACCATGCCAGAAGGAACTTCATTTGAAGTAACTAAAAAAACAATGCTAGAAGTTGAGCGCGAAGTTGAAAATGCCAGAAATGAGATTGATGGCGGTAAAGTTAACTATGATAAAAGTACCTTTGAAAGTGTGTCATTAAGCATTGGTGAAAAAGCAACTGGCGGAGGGATGCGTGGCACAAGTTCTAGCTCATCAAATAATATAGGACAAATCCAATTGAAGTTAGTTCCTGCTGATTTTAGGGAGGTTTCAGCTTATGATGTTGAAGACTTAATTAGAAGTAAAATTGAAGATATTCCCAATATAGATGAATTGGAGTTTCAAAGTTCTGCAATTGGTGAGGAGCCAGATATTTGGTTTGACCTAAAGCACCCTAACGATGAAGATCTGATTCTGGCTGCTAATGAGTTAAAAGAAAAAATGAAAAGTCTTATTGGTGCAAAAGAAGTTTCCGATAGTTTTTCGGAAGGCAAAACTGAATATATATTTGAACTTACCCCAGAGGGTTTAGCGGCTGGTTTATCGCCTGCGCAACTTGGTCAATCTATAAGAAGTGCATTTTTTGGTTTTGAAGCACAGCGTGTTCAACGTGGAGGTCATGAAATTCTTGTATATGTTAGGTATCCAAAGGCTGAAAGGGAAAGCATTTCCGCATTAAATGAAGCTAGGGTACGCTTGCCTAACGGATCGGAGGTCGCCCTTAATAAGGTTGCAACAATTAAAAAGCAAACTGGCTTTTCAACTATTAATACCGTGGATGGTAGAAGAATAGTTTCAGTTACCGCGGAGGCTGATACAAATGTAAGCACTCCAGAGCAAATAATAGCTGAGATAGAGAATAATATTCTACCAGATTTAATGGCAAAATATACTGGCTTAACTTATGCACTTGAAGGTGAAAGCAAGGAGAATCGTCGTGATCTATCTAGTTTAGGTAGTAATATGCTAATTGCTATGATGATTATATATGTTCTGCTTGGTTCTCAACTTAGAAGCTATATTGAGCCTGTAATTATAATGGCGGCAATTCCATTTGGTTTTGTTGGTGCGGTTTGGGGGCATTACCTTCTTGGCTATGATCTGACATTTATTTCTATGTTCGGCATTGTTGCGCTTAGTGGCGTTGTGGTTAATGATAGTGTTGTACTTGTAGATAATAATAATAAAATGCAGGCAAAGCGTAAATCTCTTGTTGATGCTACCATTACTGCAATAAAAAGAAGATTCAGGCCAATATTGCTTACTACGCTTACAACCAGCTTGGGTTTGCTACCGATGTTATTGGAGACAAGCGTTCAAGCAAAATTCCTGATACCAATGGTAGTCTCGCTTGCAACTGGTATAATTTTTGCCACTTTTATAATATTGTTGCTAGTGCCTAGCTTATTAATGATTGTGGAAGATATAAAAAATTTATTTAGACGTAAAGAAGGTAAGCCTTTACAAGGATCTAACTAAGGCTTTTAAAATCAAAATTTATAACTAAATATATATTTAAATAATAAGAGTATAAAAAATGCAAAAGCCAAAAAATAACCCATTATTAGAGCCAACTCCTTATGAAAATAATGTTTATGCATATGACATAGTTAAAACTGAACATTTTCTACCTGCACTTAAATGGGCTATTAATGATGAAAAGCAGAAGATTGAAAAAATAAAATCTATAAAAAACCCTAGCTTTGAAAATATTATTGAGGCTCTTGAGGATACTTCTGAATATCTTGATGTTGTCACGTCAGTTTTCTTTCATTTTGACAGTGTGAAAAACACACAAGAAATTCAAGATATATCATCGGAATTTAAAAACTTACTTACAAAGCACGGCTCTGACATATCTTTGGATGAAGGTTTGTTCCTTCAAATAAAGGCTGTTTACAATGATAGAGAAAAGTTAAACCTAAGTGATGAGCAATTATTGTTGCTGGAAGATTCTTTTAAAGCTTTTTCCCGTAATGGTGCATTACTAGATGAGTCTGGTAAAAAAGCTTTAAGAAAGATTGATGAGAAGTTATCTGAAATAAAGAATAATTTCAGCAATAATATTCTGTCGGAAACTAACCAATTTAAACTGTTTATTTCTGATGAGTCTGAGCTTTCAGGCTTGCCTCAGGGAGCAAAAGATGCCGCTAAAGAAATGGCGATTGCGGAAGGTAAGGACGATAAATGGCTGTTAACATTGCATGCGCCTTCAGTAATACCTGTCTTAACCTATGCCGATAATCGTGAGTTGCGTGAAAAAATTTGGCGAGCATTTTCAACTCGTTGCAAATCTGGAAAGTTTGATAATAAGAAAAATGTTCTTGAGCTTGTGCGATTAAGGGCGGAGCGTGCCAAGCTTTTAGGCTATGATAACCATGCGGATTATATTTTAGAAGAACGTATGGCAAAAAATAAAACTAACGTCCTTGATATGATCGAGGGGTATAAAGCTACTGTTTTGGGGCTTGCCAAAAACGAGCATGCAGAGCTAGTTGAGTTTGCAAATCATGATGACCTTAAGCCTTGGGATTTGGGGTATTATGCTGAAAAGTTAAAGCAAGAAAAATATGGCTTTGATGGTGAAGAGCTTCGCCCTTACTTTGAGTTTAACTCAGTTAGGAAGGGAGCTTTTGATGTTGCTTCAAAGCTTTATAATCTTAAAATAATTGAGAACAACAGCTACCCTAAATGGCATGATGAGGTGGAGGCATTTGACATTATTGATGCCAAAACTAATGACCTTATTGGGGTATTTTATACAGATTACTTCCCGCGTGATACAAAACGTGGCGGAGCTTGGATGAATGACTATATATGTCAAAAAACTGATGAATCAGGAAAGAGAATCGCCCCCGTAATAGGTAATCATGGTAATTTCACTAAACCTACAAAAGATAAACCTTCGCTACTCACATTTGATGAGGTTTTAACTCTGTTTCATGAGTTCGGTCATGGACTTCACGGCTTGTTATCTAATACTCGTTATAAATCTCAAGCAGGTACGAACGTTAAGTGGGACTTTGTTGAGCTGCCTTCCCAAGTTATGGAGAATTGGGCAAAAGAAAAAGAGGTTTTAGATATGTTCGCAAAGCATTATAAAACTGGTGAGTTAATGCCTACAGAACTTATTGAGAAAATGAAAAGGGCTGATAACTTCCGCTCTGCATCATTTTTTGTTAGGCAGATTCAATTTGCTAATTTGGATATGTGCTGGCATTCGTTGAGTGTTGAAGAGGCTAAGAAGTTAAATGATGTTGAAGCATTTGAGAATGATATTTGTAAAGATTATTATGTCCTTCCACCAGAAGGTTCGTTAACTTCGCCAGCATTCTCACATATTTTCGATGGTGGGTATTCCGCGGGATACTATAGCTATAAGTGGGCAGAGATTTTAGATGCAGACGCATTCGAGGCATTTAAAGAAAATGGCTTATTTGACGAAGTTACTGCGAAAAAATTCCGTAAGTTACTTGAGTCAGGCGGATCAAAAGACCCCTTGGATTTGTATATCACCTTTCGTGGCAGAGAAGCAGACCCTAACTCACTTCTAAAAAGAGAAGGCCTAGCAGCTTAGTAAAATATATAAGCTCCTAATATATATAATTTTATTTGATTATAGATGAAATTTGTGGTAATCAAGTAACATGCTTGATGTAATTGTATATAGTAATACTAGCTACCACATAACTGAGGGTAGGAAATCTATTTTTCAGGGGCAATGGAAAATTAATAAAGGTGGCGTCTATGTTGAATATCCACCAGAGGAAATTATCCCCCTATCAAGCTCTGATCGCATTAAAATTAAAAAAGCTATTATTGAATATTACAAAGACAGTTTGAACAAATCTCCTTCTGAAAAAAGATCTATGTGCAATAAGCCGATGGTGTTTAAATTTGAGCATCTGGCAATAAAAAAATCAACAAAAGCATAATGTAAATTATTTACATTATGTTTTTCAACTTAAATAATTATCATATAAAAATCTAATCTCTACTATCTTATACTTGCATTAAAGCTATAGGGGGAGTATAAAATTGCCCAATGTTTACATTATAATTATAATAACAAGAGTATAAATATGAATATTCATGAATATCAAGCTAAGCAATTATTAAGAAAATTCGGCGTTCCTGTTTCTCGTGGTATCGCTGCATTCACTGTTGAAGAAGCTGTTAAAGCAGCAAAAGAATTAAATCATCCGTTATATGTAGTAAAATCACAAATTCACGCGGGTGGACGTGGTAAGGGTACATTCAAAGAGCTTCCAGAAGGTTCAAAAGGTGGTGTTCGTTTAGCATTTAACATTGAAGAAGTTGAAAAGCATGCGACTGAAATGCTTAACAAAACTCTTGTTACGCACCAAAATGGCCCAGAAGGAAACGTTGTAAAGCGTTTGTATATTGAGGCTGGTTCTGATATTGAGCAAGAACTATATCTTTCTTTGGTAGTTGATCGTTCAACTTCTCACATTGCTATTATAGCTTGTGAAGAAGGTGGTATGGATATTGAGGAAGTTGCTGAAAGAAGTCCTGAAAAAATCATAACAGTTATGGTTGATCCTGCGGCTGGCCTTCAAGGTTTTCATATTCGTCGTGTTGCATTTGGCCTAGGCTTAGGTAAAGAAGGTGTGAAAAAAATTGGTGCTGTTTTAGTTCCTTTATACAAAGCATTTATTGAAACTGATGCAGAGCAAATTGAAATCAACCCACTAGCTGTTGTTTCTGGTCCGGGTACTACTCCGGGTGAAATTCGCGCTTTAGATGCAAAAATGGCATTTGACGAAAATGCACTTTTCCGTCACCCAGATATTGAAGAGCTTCGTGATGAAGATGAAGAAGAGCCTTTAGAGCTTCGCGCGCAACAAAATGAACTTTCATATGTAAAAATGGATGGTAACATTGGTTGTATGGTAAATGGTGCTGGTCTTGCAATGGCTACCATGGATATCATTAAGTTAAACGGCGCTGAGCCTGCTAACTTTTTGGACGTTGGTGGTGGAGCGACTAAAGAACGTGTAACTGAAGCTTTTAAGATCATCCTTTCTGATAAAAATGTCGAAGGTATTTTGGTTAACATCTTTGGTGGTATTATGCGTTGTGATATCATTGCGGAAGGCGTAATTGCCGCTGCAAAAGATATCAACCTTTCAATTCCTCTGGTAGTTCGCTTAGAGGGAACAAACGTTCAAAAACGTAAACAAAATATAGCAAACACACCTTTAGATATAAATCCAG
>CAYGRX010000053.1:4557-9846 GCA_964352365.1 uncultured Rickettsiales bacterium | reverse complement strand
TGATAGAGCTCATATCTTAGTTGGTTTGTCTCTTGCTGTTGCAAATATT
This sequence comes from uncultured Rickettsiales bacterium, assembly GCA_964352365.1. Lineage (GTDB taxonomy): Bacteria > Pseudomonadota > Alphaproteobacteria > Rickettsiales > UBA8987 > CAYGRX01. Next base: position 9,797 of record CAYGRX010000053.1, on the reverse strand, counting down.
GACGAAGTGATAAAAATTATCCGTAGCTCGCCAGATGTTGGAACTGCCAAAAAACGCCTAATGAGCGGAAGCTGGAACGCTGAAACAGTTGAGCCATTGATCAAACTTGTTGATGACGAAAATAATGTTGTTCGTGATGGAAAATGTACGTTCACTGAAATTCAGGCGCGTGGAATTTTGGAAATGAGACTATCTAAACTTACTGGTTTAGAGCAAGAAAAAATCACTGATGAATTAAACGAACTTGCGAAAAAGATCGAAGAATATTTGGGCATATTAGCTGATGTCGGTAAAATTATGACGATTATTCGCGAAGAATTACAAGAAGTTAAAGATAAATTTGCAGTACCACGCAGAAGTGAAATTCAACTTCATGCAATTGATGATGATATTGAAGATTTAATCGCTCGTGAAGATATGGTGGTGACTGTAACTATGGGTGGTTACATTAAGCGTGTTCCACTTTCAACTTATCGTGCGCAACGTCGCGGTGGCAAGGGTAGAAGCGGACTAGACTTAAAAGATGATGATTTTACTACAGAAGTATTTGTGGCAAACACACATACGCCGATGTTGTTCTTTAGCTCGAAGGGTAAGGCTTACAAACTTAAAACATTTAAACTTCCGTTGGGTTCTCCGCAATCAAAAGGGCGTAGCATGATGAATGTATTCCCACTTGAACAAGACGAGAAAATTAACGTAATTATGCCACTTCCAGAAGATGAAAGCGCTTGGGAAAATTTGAATATAGTTTTCGCAACTAAAAGCGGAAATATACGTCGTAATGCCCTATCTGATTTTGAATCAGTTCGTGCAAATGGTAAAATTGCCATGAAGCTAAATGATGGTGATGAGTTAATAGGTGTTTCAGTTTGTGACCCAAGTGACCATATTATGCTTTCAACAAAAGAAGGTAAGGCACTTCGTTGTACCGTTGATGCCGTTCGTGTATTTAAAGGGCGTAACTCTAGTGGTGTGAGAGGGATAAAACTTTCTAATACAGACTCAGTTATTTCTATGGCAGTATTAAACGGTGCAGAGTTTGATAGTGAAACTCGTGCTGAATATTTACGTATACCGTTAGAAAGTAGACAAGAAATTGCACGTTTACTACCGTCACTTTCTAGTCCTCAGACTGACCTTAAAAACCCTGAGCAATTTGAAGAAGGTGAAGATATCACCGTTGAAAAACTGAAAGAAACAGGAAACTCTGAGATTGTTGAAGCAATTCAAGAGCTAGTTAAAGAAAGTGATCGTGAGATTAGTGTCGATGATACAATTAAATATGCTTGTAATGAGCAGTTCTTACTTGCGATAACAGTAAATGGCTTTGGTAAACGTAGTTCTGCGTATGAATATCGTATAACCAACCGTGGTGGCAAGGGGATAACAAATATAGCAACTAGCGATCGTAATGGTGATGTTGCGGCTTCATTCCCAATTTTAGAGGAAGAGCAAATTATGCTTGTAACTAATGGTGGTAAATTAATTCGTTGTCCAATTCATGACATACGTGTTGCGGGTAGAAGTACCCAAGGTGTAACGATTTTCCGCATCGCAGAAGGTGAACATATTGTTTCCGCGGCTCGCATACAAGGAGAAGATGAGGTGGAGAATGAGGGCGACGAGAATGTTGAAGCCGAAGCAAGTGGCACAGAAGAGGTGTCGGCTGAGATTTCTTCTGATTCAGTTACAGAGACTGCTCCAGAAGTAGAAACAGTTTAAATATGTCAAAACAGCTAAAATTACTACTTCTGGCATCTTTAAGCCTCAATTTAGTATCATGCAAAGACGATTCAAAAAAAGACTTTGCAGAATGTTCTATGAGGGCAATAGAGATATATGACCCAATCCTACATAGCAATTCAGATAAAAAATATCTAATTCAATATGACAGAACTAAATATTTAATTACCTGTCTAGAAGCTAAAGGTTACGAAAAGAAGAATAGTGAAGAATGTAAAGCTCATACTTATGCAGATCATATGACAAATATTAAAAATTGTTATTATAAGACGCTTTTTTAAGATTTGTACTTTGGTTATTTCAAAAAAAGTTTTATAGGAAAATAAATTAAGTAAAAGCTAAAAATAAAATACATCACATATAGTGTTAGGCTTAAAAAAGACGATAGGGTAAAATATATAATATTAGACTCATCAACAATATTTCCAATAATTATAACTACTGTTGAAATGGATGTAGCTATTAAGAATGTAATAGCCATCACTTTATTAAACTTTTTGTTTTCTACCGCCCACTTTATTTGTTTTTTAAGTCCAAAATATAATAGAATATAGATAGGATAAAAAAACAATGAAAAAAACATTATTATCATTAAATAAGATGGTGAAATCACAAAGCTTATTATAAGTGAAATCAAAAACATGAATATAGGGTTCAAAAGTAATATTGTTTTGACCAAATCAAATTCATTATCTGATAAAATTTTTTTCTTGTTAGCTGCCTTAAATACATAATTCCTAAAAATAAAACATCCAAGCGTAGAAGAGGTAAGCGGACATAACTATCAGTGCTATAGGAAGGCCTGATTTGAAGAAATCCCCAAATTTATAGTGACCTGGCCCCATAACCATTAAGTTAGTTTGGTAACCAATTGGTGTTAGAAAGGAACAGTTACATGCAAATATAACAGCATATACAAACACTTTCACATCAACACCTAATTGTTGGGCCAAATTAACAGCTATAGGAGTGAAAAGAACCGCTGTCGCATTGTTGCTAAGAATATTAGTCATTACTGCCATGGCGATAAACATTATTGCCAGAATAACTATTGGTTGCAATCCAGATGTTAGCGACACTAACTCATTTGCAATGAAGGCAGCACCTCCTGTTGCTTGCATAGCGGTACCCATTGCAAGAGAGGCTCCAATTATTAACACAATACGCATGTCAACAGCACGAATTGCTTGGTTAATGTTTAGGCATCCCATAAGTAAGCAAAGACCAACTGCCAAAAAAGAACCAATAGAAATTGGTAAAATACTAAAACCTGCAAGAGCAACTGCGCCACCAAATATAATCGCAGTTGGAATGGCTTTACTAGAAGATGCAAAACTTTCTGCACTCCACTCCATTAAAAGGAAATCTTTAGTTTCTTGAAGTCCAAAAATGCTCTCTCTATGACCCATTACAAGAAGTACATCACCTGCTTGTAACCTAATATCTGAAACACGTGAACGCAACATTCTACTTTGCCTTTGAATAGCAAGAACTGTACAATCATATTTGTTATGGAAGCGAAGCTGCTCTAATGTTTGGTTTAAAATACGTGAACCTGGCGCAACAACAATTTCCGCCATTAGCATATCTTCTTGTAAATCTTCATCATCTTCAACTTCACTGAGGCGTGCAAAATGCTTATCCATAAAGTCTTTGTATTTAGCAAAAAGACCAGTCAGATCTTTTTTAGATGCAGTAATAATAATTATATCATTTGGTCTAATAACAATACTATCATCAAACGGTGCAAGTATGGCATGCTCACCTCGTAATATCATTTTTACAGTAGCATTTTTGAAGTCTGGCAAGTGACCATGCTCTAGGCTTTTTCCCACTAGTTCGGAGCTATAACCAACTTCAATTTGAGCTATAAATTGTCTGTTATCACTATCCTGAGAATAGCTTTTCACGAAACTAGCTCGATCAGTTAATAACATAGGAACAACTATCGCAACAAATACAAATGCAATCCCAGCAATAAACATTCCTGGAGTTGTGAATTCAAAAAAACTAAGCTTACCTTGTCCTAGGTCGTTCATAACCCCGGAAACTAATAGGTTTGTAGAGCTACCAATTAAGGTGGTCATTCCACCTAAAATTGAAGCGAATGAAAGAGGTATCATAACTTTGCTAACAGATATACCTGCCTGTCTTGATATAGCTGCCATAATAGGAATAAAAATAACTACTACAGGAGTATTATTTAAAATCGAACTTACGAAAAATACAAAAATAAGGGAGAAGGTAATTGTAATGAAGGTATTATTACCACCAACTTTCATCAAAACCGTAACAAAATTATTTAACATTCCGGTTTGAATAACTGCCTGCCCTAATATTAAAAGTGAGACGACGGTTATTAGTGCAGAGTTTGAAAAACCTAGGAATAAACTATCAACAGAAAGGCTGTTATTTCCTGCCTTATCAAGCACGGGGAAAAAATAATAAAACAAAGCAAGCGCAGAAATAACAAACACGGAAGTGAGCTCCATGGATACTTTATTATTTGCATACATTATAATTGCTGCAAAAATTACGCCAAGTGAGAACCACATCTGGTAGTCACTAAAACTTTGGATAAACTCTATCATGCGTTGATAATAAGTAGGGTTTGTAATATTAAAACAAACCATATATACCAATTAAATCAAAAATTTATATATTTAATTTTAATATACAAAACTTTTAAATGAAGACAAAGATTAAACAAACTAGGTACTTTGTAGAGTTTATTGCACTTATGCCTTTATATTATCTACTTAGAATTTTGCCATTAGCCTTATCATCATTTCTTATTGGTAAATTATTTAAGTTAATTGGCTTTTTACATCCTAAGAAAAAGATTGTTTATAAAAATTTAAGGATAGCGTTTCCCCAAAAAACTGAAAGTGAGATTAAAAAAATAGCATCTGATTCATGGGAAAATACAGGCCGTGTTTTTGGTGAATTAGCAACAATGTGTAGCGTAGATATTAAAAAATTAGAGCCTTTATTCTCATTTTCAATTAGTGATGATGCGAAAAAAATTCTTGAGAATAAAAGTGTTGAAAAGCGTGCTATCTATGTTTCTGCCCATTTTGGTAATTGGGAGCTAGCTTCGCAAATTTTGGCAAATTTTGATAAAAAAACAGCCTTCATATATAGAAAAATTAATAACCCGTATCTAGAAAACTTTTTAAAAAAATTTAGAGAAAACTACATGGCCTTAATTGTCCCTAAAGGTGATTTATCAGGTGTTAGGAAAGTTTTGACCCATTTAAAAAAGGGTGGTTCACTAGGAATTCTTGCTGATCAGAAAATGCGCGAGGGAGTAGAGATAGAGTTTTATGGTAAAAAAGTTATGGCACCATCAACCCCAGCAGAGTTTGCTGAAAAGTTTAATTTGCCAATAGTGATGACAAATGTAAAAAGAGTTGCTCCGCTAAAATTTGAATTTAGTTTTGCTGAAGTAGTAGAAACTGAAAACAAAACACAAGTTGAAATAATGTCTGAGA
>CAYGRX010000053.1:0-4547 GCA_964352365.1 uncultured Rickettsiales bacterium | reverse complement strand
AATTTATGAAAAATGGATAAATGACGCACCAGAACAATGGTTCTGGCAGCATAATAGATGGGGAACTAGAAGAAAAGGTTAGATAGAATTTTAGTGCCCCCATCATTCTACTTATGTAACAACTTTACAATTATTGTCTGTCAAAAAAGACTTCTCCGTGCGTAATGCAGGGAGAAGTCTTTTTTTAAACTACTTTCCTTAGAAATTATTTCTTTTAGGTAGAATAAATCAAACTTAGTTGTCTCTTTTAGTTTCGCTATTATATGCCTTTAGTATTATTATACTTTAGTCGCCTTCGTAATTATTCCTATAATAATTGAATACATCGGTATCCTCCTCTCCATATTTCATAATTCTATCATGTAAAATGGTTGTGGATTCTCTGGATTGAGGAATAGTGTTTGGTTGGTTTAAGTCAAAAGATAAGCTACGCAATCTGTCATCAGGGCTTTCCATTCCTAAATGATCTGCAACAAGTGTTTCCTCGTTTTCATATACTTCATCACACATTGCAAGATAGCTATCATCAAAGCTTTTTGTTTCTGAATATTTGTTCCAGCCACGCATATTAGTCATAGAAAAGTAACTAAAGTCAGATGAAGGGTTTTGAAATATGAAGCAATATTTTTCTGCTCTACTGAAATAGTAAGTTCCACGAACTCCAAGTGTGAAATATTCATGGCGCTTTAAAAGCCAAGGATTATCATCTTCAAGCTTTTCAACAATATCTCCTACAAATTTAGGGTATTCACCATTTTCAAGGTAATATCTATCAGCTTTATCTTTAATTTTTGCTATATAAACTTTTGCCGCTTCAATATCAGACTTATTAACAGCACTTCCAATAGGCAAAGAAATTAATGTTATTGGAAGAATTAGACAAAAGATAACTGCATATATTATTGAGTCAAAAAACACTTCAGGTAACAACTTAGCATCTTTTACCCATGTATAAGCAAGCTTATACAAGCTAATTGCAATGGAGGAAATTAAAAACCAGAAGCCTACTATTATGATTTCACTTCTCATTATGCTTTCTAATGTGTGAACATTGCCTAAGCTACCTGTAACTATAATAAATTGTTCATAAGTCCCTCTACCAAATAGGCCAAATAGAGCTGAGAATATAACAGTTGTTAAAACGGCAATAATCAAAAACCTTTTTCGAAAATTCTGATAGAACAGACCGAACATTACTAAAAATGACATAATAAAAGTCCAGCTGTAAAAGCTGATTATGAGTGGTTCCATGCCATAAGTAGCGGGGTTTGAAATTTTAGATAAGATTTTATCGGCAAAGAAGAAGCAAACCACAATTTGCAGAATAGCAAAGGTAAGGAATTTAAAGCTTTTGTTTAAATCTTTAGCTAAAAATAAAACGAATAATAGCATTATAAAGCTATAAGTTGCGCTAAAGTTCAAAATAGATTTACATAAATATGTAATGCTACTACCGCTAGCGCATACTTGGCTAGTGTCTGGTATTTCAAAAAAGTAGAAAATACTTTGGAAATAAAAGTTTAGTAATTCCATTAAAATTAAATGACAGTTAGTTAAAAAAAGTTTAGTTAATTCTTATATGTCAAATTTAGTTAAAAGAAGCCTTTCTGCAATAGTTTTGGCTCCATTATTCCTTTATATTTTATATATTGGTGGTTTGGTATTCTTTTGGGCATCACTTGCGATGTTTTTAGTTATTTTTTACGAATGGATTAACCTAACTTCTAAAGCAAAACATAGAATATATTGGGCAATTTTTGGCCTTATATATATCGGAGTAGCTTTCGTTACATTTATTTACCTTGAGAGAATAAGGCCAATTGACGACTATCACGGCCTTACAAGCCCCCCAATTTTATTGTTTTCAATAATTCTATTAGTTTGGGTGAATGATAGTTTTGCGTATTTTATCGGTAAAACTTTTGGGGGCCCTAAACTTGCACCAACTATTAGCCCTAATAAAACTTGGTCAGGTAGTATTGGTGGTGTTATTGGCGGTGTTGTCCTGTATTTTACATTAATAGGTCTAGTAGCTACACCAAGCTATGAAATAGATGATAGAACCTTTTACAGTGGTTTAGCTCTACATATTATAATCCCTATTATTTCGCAGATTGGTGATTTGTTTGAGTCATACATGAAGCGTAGATTCGGAGTTAAAGATTCTGGGAATATAATTCCTGGCCATGGTGGATTATTTGATAGGTTTGACGGGCTGTTATTAGTTTTATTTTCTTATGGAATATTTCTTTATGTTGTAGCTTACAGAGCAGTCGCAGCTCAGCAAGGTTTTTAATAAATTATTTATGCCAAAAAAAATTACATTACTGGGTGCGACTGGAACTATAGGCCAGAACACGATATCCTTGGTTAAAGATAACCCTGATAAATTTTCAATCGAAACTGTCATAGCCAATAATAATGCAGAAGGTTTAGCGCAAATTGCAAAAGAGGTTGGTGCAAAGAATGCTGTTATTGTGAATCAAGATAAATATAAAGACCTTAAAAAGGCTTTGGCAGGAACAAATATTAAATCATTTTCTGGTGAGCAAGATCTATTAGATTTAAGCTCTGAGAAAACAGATTTATATATTTCTGCGGCCGTTGGGTTTTGTGCATTGAAGCCAACTTTGCAGGCCATTAAGTCTGGTAGTAAGATAGGCTTGGCGAATAAGGAGTGTATGGTTTGTGCTGGTGACCTTATGATGAAGGAGGCTGATAGAAATAATTGTAAAATTATCCCTATAGATTCAGAGCATAATTCAATTTATCAGGTTTTTGATTTCAATAGAATTCAAGATGTTGAGAGGGTTACTTTAACAGCATCTGGTGGGCCATTTATTGGTTACAGCTACGAACAGCTAAAAGATGTAACACCTCAAATGGCGGTTAAACACCCTAACTGGAATATGGGAGCAAAAATATCAGTTGATTCCGCAACCTTAATGAATAAGGGGTTAGAAGTGATAGAGGCTTTCTACTTATTCCCTGTTGAAGCTGAAAAGATTGATGTTTTAGTGCATCCGCAATCTGTTATACATGGCTTGGTTACCTATAATGATGGTTCTATGCTCGCTGGAATTAGTGGTCCAGATATGAGGATACCAATTGCATATGCATTAGCTCACCCTGAGCGAATAAAAAATAATCATGGTAAAATTAGTTTAGCTGATATTGGTAAACTAACTTTTGAAAAGCCAGATTCTAAAAATTTTAAGTGTTTAGAATTGGCATTAAGCGCCCTTAAGATGGGTCAAATTTGCCAAATATCATTGAATGCAGTGAATGAAGTTGCTGTACAAGCTTTTCTGGATAATCGTATTAGCTTTAACTTTATTCCAGAGTTGGTTGAGCAAGTTGTAGAAAAAATGTTGGCAAGTAACAAGAATAAGGTTGATGATTTGCAAGAAATCTTTGATATTGATTCTGCATCGAGAAGGGTTGCAAACAACATATTAAAAACTAATAAACTAACCGAAGTGGTAAGCTAAACATGGAATTTATTTCTAACCTAGACATTATAACAATTATTCACGCAGTTGCTTCATTTATTTTTGTGCTTTCTGTAATTGTATTCATACATGAATATGGCCATTATTGGGTTGCTAAAAAAGCTGGCGTGAAAATCACAAGTTTTTCAATTGGTTTTGGTAAAGAAATTTTTGGATGGAACGACAAAGCTGGAACGCGTTGGAAAGTTAGTATGATCCCCCTTGGTGGATATGTACAAATGTTTGGTGATGAAAGTGCTGCTAGTACGCCAGATAATGACGCGCTTACAGAAATGAGTGAGGAAGATAAAAAAGTAGCTTTCCACACTCAGCCATTGCTAGCAAGGTTTTTGATTGTGCTTGCTGGCCCTGTCGCAAACTTTATTTTTGCAATTATAATATTAGCGGGCTTCTTCATGGTTTATGGCCGTATGGAAACTTTACCATTAGCTGAGAAAATAGTTGAAGGTAGTGCTGCTGAGGCTGTGGGCATACAAGCTGGAGATTTAATTATTGAGATGGATGGTAATGAAATTACTAGGTTTGAAGATCTTAGGACAATTTCATCAATGCATCCAGATATTGAAGTTTCAATTTCATTTGAATGAAATGGCGAAGTAATTACAAGTAAAATTACACCTAAGAAATTGGTGTCTGAAGATATTTTTGGTAATAAGGTTGAGGTTGGAGTAATTGGTATATATGCAAGTAAACCAAAGCCTAACGAACCACTGGGAATATTTGAATCTATAGGTGCGGCAGTTGGCGAAACATATTCACTTTCTGCAAGAACATTAGAGGCAGTTGGGCAAATGATAACTGGCCAAAGATCAGCTGATCAAATTAGTGGAATTCTTAGAATAGCAGATTATTCTGGCAAGTCGGTTGATAAAGGAATTAAAACAGTTTTATGGTTTATGGCGGTTTTATCTATAAATTTGGGTTTGGTAAACTTGTTTCCAATTCCAATGTTAGATGGTGGCCATTTGTTCTTTTATTTGATTCAGGCTGCTAGATGAAAACCAATATCACAAAAGTCACAGGAATATTTATTAA
>CAYGRX010000052.1:0-9870 GCA_964352365.1 uncultured Rickettsiales bacterium | reverse complement strand
AACTTAGAATCTTCATCTGGCTCTGGAACTATTTTAAAATTAAATTTTTAGTATTTATTATTTATATGAAAAATAAGAAAAAAATCTTAATAGTTGATGATAACCCGTCCATAAGAACTTTTTTAAAAGTACCATTGAAATCAAATTTCAAAATTTTTGAGGCAGCTTCAGCTAAGGATGCAATGGAAAATTTTGTTAAATATAAACCTGATTTGGTGATTCTAGATTTAGGGCTTCCTGATAAAGATGGCTTCTACGTACTAGAAGAAATTAGAAAGAATAATCTAGATACAAAAATTATAATACTCACAGTTAGAGATGACTCTGAATCCAGAGAACGAGCTGCAAGCCTTGGTGCAAACCACTATATGACAAAGCCTTTTAGGTTTTTCCATATTTTAGAAGCTATTAATTATAATTTAGATCAGAAGTAACTAGACGAATTTATAAAAAAATAAGACAGCTTATAAATTTTTTATTTTTAATATAACTCTATAAAAAAGCAGGCTAAAAGCCTGCTTTAAAATAATCAAAAATTTGATTGATATGTTATGATTAATTATTAGAAGCAATGACCTGAACAAGAACTACCGAAGCTGTAACCAGTGTAGTTGCCATAATTACCATGGTAACCTTTAGTTTTTGCAGCTTTGATATCTTCAGCAATTGCAGATATATCTTCTCTTTCTCCAGCTAATTTAATTGCTCTATCTAAAACAGAATCAGCATCTCTTTTTTCTTTAGATTCAGCGATTGTATCAACAGATAAATCTTTCTGTAGTTTTGCAGCAGCAATTAAATAGATAGGGTCATTTTTAGCATCACCTAAATCAATTAATTTGTGAACTAAGTTTATTTGCTCAACCATACCAGTTGAAAGAGCTGCAGCTTTGTCAGCATTTTTTTCATCTTCTGCAAATGAAGCAGATGATACTAAAGCAGCTACAACTGCAAGACTTGTAAAAGTTTTTTTAATCATTTTAATTTCCTAGATTACGTTTCTTCAAAAATTTGAATTAGCCCATTATAGAGGTTGAAAATTAGCTTCGCAAGAAAAACTCAAGAAAATAACTTCTATAAAAGTTTGCGCTAATACAGAGCTTGGCTGCTAATTTTTTTGAGTAAAAAAAGCTGCCCAATCTGCTGGTGCAGCGATACCTTTATTTTGCCTAAGCTTGTTTATAACTTTAAGCTGAGAATCTCTAAGTGATGCAGAAATAGATATTCCCTTTGTATAATTTTCGTAAAATATACCCATTTGCACAGAAGTTATTTCATCTGATACCGCCCACAAGCTCATCAATAAATTTTCTGCACCAGCAAGAGCAAATGAACGACGTAAACCAAATACCCCTTCACCTGAATTGATGCTACCTAAACCTGTTTCACAAGCTGACAACGTAACCAAATGAGTGCCTAACAAATCCATATCAGAAACCTCAAGCGCTGTTAATATTCCATCATTTTCTTTTACCTTATTATCATTAGCGTTATTAGCGCCTGAAAATGCTAAACCAGAATTTAGCAAAGGCTTTAAATATGCTGAAGTAGTGTTAATAGTTGAAGTTTGAAAGTTTTTTATAATTTGCTCAGTATCCAAACCAATTGGAGAGGCGCCTCTTGTGCCAGTTATATTATTAGGAATATCACCATTTAAAAAAAATCCATGCGTTGCAAGATGCATGACTTTTGGACGGAATACAGATTTAACCGCTAATTCAGTTGCATATTCTTCTAATAATACTTCTTTCTTACCTGAGAATAGCTCCAGAATAATTTCCGCCTCTGACTTAGTTCCAGGAAGTGGAGAAAATTTTAAATATGAGTCTGCTGATCTTAGTTTATTATTAGATATGTTCTGCAAATCATTTACAGATAAATCAAACTTAGGGTTAGCAACCAAAAATAATTCCAATTCAGGTTTTATAACACTAGGTGTTGAAATTATATTTCTTGCAGAGGTCAAATAAGTAAGCTCTTTGTTTTCTATTAAAAATTTATTATCTTTACTGGTAAGCGCATTATATGGAACTACGTTTAGCAAGCCATCTGGACTAATAAAAATTTTTTCATTTTTTGATGGTAAAAAACCTTCAATTGGCTTCCAAAGAATTTCGTATAAGTTTTTTGCCAGTTCAATTTGTTTATTAGCATCCGTTCCAATTCTTTTAATTATCTTCAAAGCTTTAGAAACCTGATCATTTATAAATTCTTTTTTACCTATTCTGATAAAATTTAAATCGCCTTTATCATTCAGAATAAACGCTGCGTAAATTTCTTTGATATCATCATTTTTACCAGACCAGTTAAATGGTTTTATCTGAACGATTTCAACTAAACTAGAGTTAGCAGGCAGATTTCTATTAATCTGCTCCATAGAAATTTCGCCAATTTCAAACTCCTCTTTTCTTCTAGCTTTCACTTCCGCGTCAAAAATTATACCTTTACGCATTAACGTTAAATTAAACGCTTTTTTTATGATAGCTTTGTTATTTTTCTGCATTTCTAGAATTAAAGAAAGCGCGCCTTCATATGAGTTATTTATTGAGTTTATGTATTTAATTTTTTGCTCTTCATCTAAGCCAAGTAATGTTTTTTCTATAAATAAATTTTGAGATTTATGTAGCTCAACAAAACTATCAATAGCTTCTTCATATTGCTTATTTTTTCCAAGTACGAAACTTATATTATTTAAAACAGAGGCATAGTCTGGATGGCTTTTACCCAGAGTTTTTTTTCGGATTTTCAAAGCTTCTTGCAAGTATTTTATTGCAGTATTATAATCCCCCTTTTGATCCAATAGAAGTCCTTGAGTATTTAAGCTTTCCGCATAATCCGGGTGGTTCTCTCCTAGAATATCCTTTCTTATATCAAGAGCCTTTCCATTTAATATAAGAGCCTCTTCCAAGTCCCCTAACCTACTTTTAACTTTAGCTAAATTATTATATGAGTTTGCAGTATAAGGATGTTTTTCGCCAAAAATTTTCAGATTGATTTCAACTGACTCTTCATACAAACTTAATGCCTTTTCAAGTTTATCGGTTTTTTCATAAAGTTTTGCAAGATTATTCAAAACAGATGCATAATCTGGATGGATCCGACCAATGTTTCTCTTTCTAATTTCTAATGCTTGTAAAAATAATGGTTCAGCTCGCTCATAGTCTCCCATTTTTCTGTATAACATTGCCTTTGTATTTAAGCTTTCTGCATAATCTGTATGGTTTTCACCTATAGTGTTTTTTCTAATTTCAATAGCTTCATCAAAGCTTAGCATTGCCTTTTCATAGTCTCCCATTTTTCTATATAAAAGCCCTAAATTATTAATTGTATTTGCTGTAAACTCATGGTTTTTACCAAGCACTTTGGTGTTAATATCAACTGCTTCACTATATAATTTTAAAGCTTTTTTAAACTCACTGGTTAGCTGATAAACCCTAGCAAGATTATTTAAAATATAAGCATATTGCTGATTTTCTTTGCCAGCCAAATCTACCTGCATTTTCATGGCTTGTTTTAAAATTTTAACTGCTTCAAAATATTCACCATTTTTTCTAGCTAATAAACCTAGCTCATTTAACGTTTGTAAAAATTCAACACTGTCTTTGCCGTATAGCTTTTCATTTAAATCATGTGCTATGTTCAGATATTTTTCAGAGGCTTCATATTCACCAATTTCACTATACAAACTACCAAGCTTATATGCATAAAATACTCTGTCTTTTGCGCCTTCATTTGAGTAAGTATTGTATCCTTTAAGATATTCATCAACTGCGCTTTGATATTCCCCTTTGCTATAATATTCTGCTGCTTTATGTTTATATTCAAGTTCCGCAAAACTATTTGCGACATAGAAAAAGCAAAATGAAACAATTACAATTCTAAAGAAATTTTTCATCAGCTATTTTTGAGTTTTGATTTTAAATTCAATTATACTTGAGTTAGAGTTTTGACTATCGTCATTTTTGGAATTTGCAGAGCGTGTATGCCCACTTCCGAATACTGCATCAGAAAGTTTCAGCCATAGATTATCTTGAATTGCTGAACTTCTTGTTTTTGGCAAAGAGTCTTGACTTAAAAAGCTCAAATCTTGAATCATAGTTTCTGGTTTAACTTTTGAAGAAATTATTAGCAATCTTTCAGTACCAATTGAATCTGAGTTTATTTTAAACAAACCTTTCTCCAGAGCGTCTCCCGACAGAATTCTCCCGCTAAACCAATGACTTATTGAGTAATCTGAACCTATAAATAAAACGTTCAAATCAATAGGCAGTTCACTAACATTCTTCACTTTAATATGAACTTCATCACCAGAGAAAAAATCTGGATTCTCTGATGTTTTTACTTCTACTAAGCTTGACTCACCATTTCTTTTTGCTTTTAAAGCTACTTTAATATCACTATTAACCGCTCCAATATCCGCCCCTACCCTCAACAAATTAATAACTTTAACAATTCTATTTAAGTTATCTAGCAATGCATATTTTAAAGATTTATCATCTTTATCAACTAAGTTAATTGAAGGAGTTTTATTTACACCATCGGTTATAATAATGCCTGTTAAAGGGGCAAACCATAGATGGTTATCTTGTAAAATCAAATTTATATCTGGTTCATCACCAGCTTCAACAAAATCAACTCTTAATGCACTATCTTCACTATTTGAGATTTCCTTCAAAACTTTGTCTAGAAGTTTACTTTGATTAGCTTCAGGTTTTAAAACTCTTATCTTAAAATCATATTTACGCTCAATTAACCTTGCATAAAGTCCTTTTGGTAAATCCTCTAGATTAAGTTTCTTTTTTTCATTAAAGTCAACTAGCTCAATTTTGCTTTCAAAATTTTCTGCACTTATAACTTTAACATAGCCAATGGTATTGTTAGTTTCATCAGTTGGAGAGCTTAATAACGCCAAAATTGAACCTTCGAATATACGGTTTAAATGACCAGCCGACAATAAAAGATTTTCTTCCAACTTCTCAACTTTCCACTGATTATTCAGAGTTCTTGCATTACTGGAATCCATATTAAAAATCATTTTGTCTAGATCCCCTTCAAACATTGGAGTTGGTATATCCATAAATTTTGCGGAATATCTCTGTAGCATTTCTTGCGCCGCCTGACGATATGTTATGCTTGGATTTTCAGAAATTATTTGCAATAAAGTAAACGAGAATAAACCATGTGGCTTACGTCCCTTTTTGCCAGCAGGCAATCTCATTTCAGGAGTTTGCTCAGATGTTTGCGCTGCATAAAATGCTACAAAACCACCTTCTGATTCATCACTACTTTCTAAGTTATCAATGTTCAAATCTTTATCATTACCCCTTGTTCTAATAATATTTTTTTCAGCTTTCTTCATGGCAGCGTCTGGAATACCTAGTGCTTCAGTTGATACCTTCCGCATTTTAACATCATTATTAACTGTCGCTGAACGTGTAACTGTTCCTGAATGACAGCTATCAAAAATAGCCCAAATAAATGCACCACTTGCTCTAATTTCATTAATCATTTTACCAATCTCATCATCAACTAAAGCATTCTCTACAGCTCCTATTGAGTCATTCCAACTACCAATATCATAAGGTAGAAATAGCTCATCTAACCCGTCAGTCTCACTAGCATCAACCTTATCAATCATTGGTTGACGAGAGCCATGACCCGAGAAATGTAGATATATAAAATCACCAGCCTTTGATTCATTAGCAAGCTTTTTCATTGTATCTGTTATAGCTTTTTTAGTTGGTAGCAGCGCTCCATCAACTCCATCAGCTAAAACTGTAATATTATCTTTAAAGCCTAGGTTAGAATTTTTTTCTAAAAACTCCTTTATCATTACGGCGTCATTTTTAGGGCCATCTAGTTTTAAGTTATCTGGCAGGTTAGGATAATCTGAAACTGCAACTATAAGGGCTCTATTAGACGCTATAGAACTAATTGGCGCAATAAAAATTAATAGAGATATTATTGAAGTAACTAACTTTTTCATGAACTAAATTTTATAATTAATATGAATATTATAGCTATTGTGTAAATTATGTAATTGAAAATATTTAATGTTTTTCTAAAAATATTTATCTTTTCTGCCATAGGCTTAAATTCTAGTGCAATAGATTTGGTTGGCTCAGATATCGCATATAATATTTCAACACTATCACCTACCGCCCTCTCTTTTGTTGTAAAATCCCCAAAATATCCTGTATATTTACCTCCCCTATAATCTGTATACTCATATTCGTATTTAGTAACGCCAGACCTTTTGCGTTTTTTATCAATAATTTTGGCTTTAACTTGCTCAGATCTTTTTATAATTTTTGAATATTTATTCTTAAAAAATCTATTTAAAATAATTTGAAATGGGATTGTGAGAAACAATATACCCAGAAAAATATGCATTTTACCCCTCCTAAATAATTACCCAAAACACTAGCATTAAAACTATATCTAAAAGGATAAAAAACTTTATGAATATAGAAAATGAATTTTGGCTATTTATATGAGCATTAGGCATTGAAATTTTAGGCATATTTGTAGAATAAACAATATCAATTTCATCACCTATATTAATATTACCCAAGTTATAAAGAGCAGTTTGAGATTTTTGTTTCCGCCCCCTATAGTCTGTAAACTCATAAGAAAACTTTTTTCTCTCATTCATCGTATAAATGTTAGTAACCTTGCCTTTAACAGATTCTTTACTTATCTTTATTTCTCTATAGCTTGAGCTGACAACATGATATACATAAAATTGCATAGCAATAAAAAGAACTATAAAGCCCAAAAATATATATTTAAAATTTTCAAAGAAAAGTTCTTCCATGGCATATGGATATTGGTTTAAAAAGGTTTATACCCCGTTATATCTAGTATTATCCCGTATTCTACATATTTGTGAGTTTATAAGGAGAGCTTTATAGATTTCTTATTATATAATAATCTTCATAAATAAGCTTGATTTATGGTTTTTTATTTTGCAGAGGTGACAGTAATCTCAACCAAAATATTAGGCTGAGCCATTTCTGCCTGAACACAAGTTCTTGCTGGACGTGGAGAATCACCTAACCACTGCCCCCAAACTTCATTCATCTTAGATACTTCTTTAATGTCACGTATATAAATTGTGGCAGATAATATTTTACTTCTATCTGTTCCAGCCTCCTCTAGATGCTCATCAACACGCTCTAACATGGTGCGGGTTTGTTCTTTGATATCGCCATCATAATCTTTAGCGACTTGGCCACATAGATAGACAATATTATTATGGATAACGGCACGGCTGAGTTTAGGGCCCGAGTGTAAACGTGTGATTTCAGTCATAAAAATTCTCCTATTAAATTTACGCTTTATTGATTAAGCTAAAGTTAATATTAATAAAGTAAATTTATTTACAATAAAATTCTTAGCAGATCTCATCGTATTAATTCTTCTTGCTTTCTTTTCTTGTTTAGATAGGAGAGAATTTGATATGGACGCAAGTGCCGCGGAAGTGCTAGCTAGTTGTGATTGACTCTCTAATCATTTAGGGAAATAATAATCTCTAAATGACATACTAATTATGAAGTAGGCATAACTTATATATACTAATTTTCCAAACTATTAATATCAACATTTTCAACACCAGACTTGCTATCATTTTTGTCTAAAGATTGAATATTCGCATCTTTACTTACAGAGGAGCTCTCATTAATTAAGGTCACTGACCCACCTATTCCGCCAGAACGCTCTTTTTGACTTGTTCCCTTGCTCTTAGATTTTGAAAGACCTGTTGAAACATTAACGTCAATTTCATTCTTGCTTGAACTAGATGAGCTAGCTGCTGAATTATCGTTAATTTCTCCACCTGCTTTTCTAGTTAAATCACCGTTAGAGTTGATATCTATACCTTCGAAAGTTTGATCACCAGTAGTTAAGATGGTTGTATCACCACCAGATTTTATGCTGCCTGTAACCGCATCATTTGAAGATTTATTCTCGCTACCCACATTAACTCCAGCTTCAGCACTAACTGATTTTGAAGCATCTGTGCCTTTAGCAACTTTAGCTTCCACGCTAACATCTGTGCTACTCTTAGAAGAGCTTGAAGTGTCTTGAGCTGCTTTGAAGTTTAGGTTTTCTGCTCCTATTCCAATATTGCCACCTGCTTCAATATTAGTGCCTTCAAAGGTAGTATCATTTTCAGATATTGAAATAACATTGCCGCCTGCTTTGATGTTGCTTGTTACGGCATCTGAAGTGTTAGATGATTCTTTATTGTTGCTATAATCATATCTAACTTTTCCACCCGCTTCACCACCAGCACCTTGCTGAGTATAACTTGCTCCTGTTTTACCATCTTCACCAGTGTTTCTATCAATCCCGCCAGTGTCAGCGCCTGCATCAGCATATGCGCCAACTTTAGCTTCGTTTGAAGTAGTTTCAGAACTAGAGAATGTAGTGTTTTCAGCTGCAAAACTGTTAATTGTTTTTGCCTTTTGCATTATGTTTTCACTAGATTCCATTTGAGTTCCTTCATCAGTGATAGTTTCTGATGCTTGGCGAATGATATTCTTACCTTCGAGATTAGTAGTTTTTGCAGTTGTTGAACCACTAACAGAGTTTGATTCAGTATTGTTAACATAGACACCTGCGCCAACTCCACCGCCTGCGCCTGAATTTCCACCAGCTTGCTTGCTGCCTTGCGCGCTTGCACCACCTTCAGCATATAAACCAACTGAAGTTTGATCCATATTTGAAACTGTTACATCAACATCTTGAGCTGCTAGGTTGTTTATATTTCTACCTTTCATGCCAATAGTGTCCGCTGCTTTGAAGTCAGCGCCGACAGTTGTAATGTCATTACCTGCATTAAGAATTATATCTCCGCCAGAATCAATATTATTTCCAACGTTCTTAATATTGATATTGGTTTCAGTAAGGTTAGTAGTTTCACTAAATGCCATTCTACCCTCACCACTTGCACCTGCATTGGCGTTGTTTCTTTCATTATAAGCGCCAACTTCATCACTGCTTGTGAATGCACCAGTTCTTTGAACGGTAGTTTTGGTGGTAGTAGTAGTTGTGTTCTGACCAGTCAGAAGTTGAATATTATTGCCTGCTGCAATTCCTACATCTCCTCCCGCTTTAAATTCAGAGCCAATAGAATTTACATTATTGCCTGCTGAAATATTCAGGTCACCAGATGCATTTAAGTCATTACCAACTGAGTTACTAGAACGCTTAGTAGTTTGAGTGGTTTTCTTAGACTTAATAGAGCCATTGCACATATAGCATGATTCGGTCTTCTTAGCAGAGCGCTTATAAACCAATTCCTTGGCATCTAATAAGTTTACATCATTTTTAGCAGCAATAACTATGTTGCCACCAGCATCCATATCAATAGCCGTAAGGTTTGCATTATGCCCCGCTGAGAAAATGACGTCAGAAGCAGAATCCACGACGGATTTAGATTGTTTGGTCTTTTTAGTTAATTTTCCTTTTGACCCAGATGTTTTAGATTTCAAAGCTATTGTTGAAACATTGATATCTCTGCCTGCTTCAACCGCAATGCCTGCACCTTCGCTATTTGTAGTTTTAAGTTCACCTGCAGATGTATTGAAATCAAAAGCTGCTTTTAAGTATATACTATCTTCTGCTATTATTGATGCAGCATTATCAATAGATTCATTATAATTGCCCCATTTAGTAGTTCTTTTCTTAGTTGAAATATTTTGAATATTGCCTTCTGTAGACTCAAGCTGAACTTTACCACCAGAAATAGATCCACCTATATTTGTTATATCACCTTTTGATCTAATATTAACAGTTTCAGAGCCTTGAATGTTACCACTATTAGCCATTTGCGTGATATCAAAGTCAATATTATCAGCTAGGATA
>CAYGRX010000051.1:7778-10073 GCA_964352365.1 uncultured Rickettsiales bacterium | reverse complement strand
CTCGTAGGCAATATTCAGGTCTTTTAAGCGCTCTCGAGATTCTCGAGAAGCGTGAACTGGAACTGCTTCATGTAAAACAAGAAGAAGTTTCCGATAAGGCTTTGAAAAGGCTAGAAATACTGAAGGAAAAGTATCCTGAAGTGTATCTTCACTCGCTTCCAACTAAAGAGCGGGAAAAGTATACTGAACCTGTGCAACGACCATCTCCTCCAGAAGAAAGGTTGGAATTGAAAGATATCAATCTGGACGAAGATCTCCGAAAGGAGAATGTTCGACTTCGATTAACAGAGAGAGCGTTGAAAAACGATATCACTGAAATTGAGGGTGGAGCTTTCGATACCTCGAACCCGAGTTTGAGAGATCTGGATAGTAAATCTGATGAAGAGGTAGCTGAATTAAATCAGTCACTTCAACAGAAGATAAAAGACCTAAGAGGTTTTCTCAAAGATTTACAGTAACTAGCTTTCGCCTTGAAGTACGTGCTGAACACATTAATGTGTTCAGGCAGAAAAAAGGGATAAGTTAGTTGGAAAGAGAGAGTGTGTGGGCACTCTCTCTTTTTTTTGCCTATTTTTTGCCTATTTCTGCTTTTTATTGAAGTGTGCGCACTTAAACAGCCTTAGAATTTAAGCTATCTAGTTTCCGTTTTACATAATTTGGCGAAGTGGTGTTTTTTGCAATTAGGCTATAAGCAACAGGCACTATAAATAAGGTAAATATTGTTGTGGATATAACGCCAAATAATATAACTATTCCAATCACCGTTCTTGTTTCAGCACCAGCACCACTTGTCAAAACCAAAGGCACAGCGCCTGCAATTGTGGTTAACCCTGTCATAATAATTGGTCTAAAACGTACTTTACAAGCATCTATCAAAGCCTTACTAAACTCCACACCCTGATCACGTAATTGATTTGCAAATTCAACAATTAAAATTCCATTTTTTGCAGCCAAACCAACAAGCATTATTAGGCCAATCTGAGAATATATATTTAGTGAATTTCCAGTAATCAAAAGCCCTAATAAACCACCACCCATTGCAAGTGGTACAGTTAACATAATTACAAAAGGATGAATATAGCTTTCAAACTGAGCCGCAAGAACTAAGAATACAACCACTAAGCCAAGTATAAATACAAACAGGATTGAGCTTCCAGACTCAATAAAATCTCTACTTTGCCCTTTATAGTCTGTTACTGCCTCTGAGGGTAGGTTTTCCTTAACTATTTTATCAAGAAATTCCAGCGCATCGCCAAGCGCGTATCCGTCTTCCAAATTTGCTTCGAGAGTAATTGAACGAATTCTATTATAACGAGATAATGTTTCCGCCGCGCCATACTTACTCACTTCAACCAAGTTAGAAATTGGAATTAATTCGTTGGTTCTATTAGATTTTATATATATGTTTTTTACATCTGTTATTGAGCTCTGATTTTCACGTTCCCCCTCAATAACAACATCATACTCCTCACCTCTATCTAGAAAAGTAGTTACATTACGCCCACCCATCATAGTCTCTAAGGTCCTACCAATTTCAGCGATAGTAACACCTAAATCAGCGGCTCTATCATAAAGAATATTAAAGTCAATTTGTGGACGAGTCTCTTTATAATCACTATCCAAGCCCTGAAAACCTGGATTATTTTCGTTTACTTTTTCTATAATAATATCTCTCCACCACGCTAGCTCTTCATACGTTGAGCCACCTATAACAAACTGAACAGGTTTCTTAGTTCCACCACCTAGCCCCTGCCTCATAATGGGGAAAGCTCTAACACCCGGAAGATCAGAAACTAGATTTCTAATTTCATCCATTATTATGTTTGCGGACCTTCTTTGAGACCAGTCATTCAACACCACAATAGCTATACCGCTATTAAAATTCTCTATATTCCCAAAAGCACGAGGTGCACGAACAAGAAGCCTGCTAACCTCGCCAGATTCAACATATGGCATAATACGTTTTTCTATCTCCGTCATATATTCTTCCATGAACTTATAGCTTGCCCCCTCAGGACCATTAACAAGAAGGAAGAATGCCCCCCTATCCTCTTTAGGTGAAAATTCTTGTTTAATATTAGGGTATATTATTACCGTTAATAAAATTAAAATTACGAAAATAATTATTGTTATTATTGGCTTTAAAATTAATTTATTCAAAATTGTTAAATATTTGTCAGAAGACTTCTTTACAAAAAGATTAACTGTTTTCACAACTTTATTAGGCTCTTTCTCAAAATCTTTTCTAGATAATAATTTTGAAGCTAGCATCGGCGAAAGTGTAAGAGCAACAAG
>CAYGRX010000051.1:0-7768 GCA_964352365.1 uncultured Rickettsiales bacterium | reverse complement strand
TGAAAAACCAACTGCAGCCGAAATTGTTAATGCGAATTCTGTAAATAACCTACCTATATCGCCATCTAGAAATGTAATTGGTACAAATACCGATATTAAAACTAGAGTTGTAGCAATAACCGCAAAACCCACTTCCCTTGCTCCGTTATATGAGGCTAAAAGGGCAGGCTCATCTTTTTCATCCATTCTTCTAACGATGTTTTCAATCATCACAATTGCATCGTCAACCACTAAACCAATTGCCAAAACAAGTGCAAGTAGCGTCAATAAATTAATTGAAAAACCTAAATAGCTGATAACTATAAATGTAGCGATTAATGAAACGGGAACTGTTAGTGCAGGAATCAACATTGCGCGAACATTGCCTAAAAATAAGTAAATAACGAAAACTACACATAAAATTGCGATAAATAATGTTGTGTATACCTCTTTAATTGAAGCCTCAATAAACACTGCCGCATTGTAACTTTGTTCAATAAACATTCCTTCTGGAAGATTTTTATTTAATTTTTCGGTAAGGTTTTTAACATTATTTGCAACATTAATAGTATTTGCAGTTGATTGCTTAATTGTACCAATTCCAACCATCGGCACTTCATTCCCTCTAAAAAAAGTGCGTTCCTCTACAACACCGAGCTCAACTCTAGCAATGTCGCCAAGCCTAATAAGGTAACCATCAGAACCTTCAGATACTACTAGTTTTGCAAAGTCTTCTGGTTTTTTAAATTGCCTTTCAACTCTTGCTTTTAAAAGCATTTCATCTGATTCTAAAGAACCCGCAGGTAGCTCAACATTTTCAGAACGCAAAGCATTTTCGACATCTGTTACACTTAAGTTTCTTGCTGCCAGCTCTTGTCTATCAAGCCAAATACGCATAGCATAGTTTAAGCCACCGCCAACACGAACTCTAGCTACTCCATCTAATGTTGAATACTGATCAACGAGGAACCTGTTTGCATAATCTGTAAGTTCTGGCACGCTCATTCTATCGCTGGTAAGATTTTGCCAAATAACTACATCATCATTACTATCAACCTTTTGAACTTCAGGTGGCTCAGCTTCTTCTGGTAAATTATCTGTTATCCCAGATATTCTGTCCCGAACGTCATTAGCAGCGGAGTCAATATCCCGATTAATTGAAAATTCTATCGTTACATTTGACTCACCATCCTCAGATGAAGATTCAATGAATTCAATACCTGCAATTCCTGCAATTCTCTCTTCAATAATTTCAGTTATTCTAGTTTCAACAATATTTGCAGGCGCACCTGGATAGTTAACTTCTACAGTTACTATTGGCGGGTCGATATCTGGATACTCCCTAAGAGATAAATCTTGATATGATACAATACCGAACGCAAGTAAAAGCAAGGATATTACGCTTGCAAACACTGGTCTTTTAACTGAAATATCAGATAGAATCATTACTTAGCGCCTAATTTATTTTTTGACTTTTGCAAAAGCTCCGTAAGAGTTTCATTATTTCTTTCCTGAGCCAAAACTTCAATTTCACTACCATCTCTAATTTTAACTATACCGTGGGTTACAACCTCATCTCCATCAGATAGACCTGAAATAACTTCCAAATTTCCGTTTTTTCCGTTTCCAATTTTTACAGTAGTTTTCTTTGTAAATTTTTTCCCATCATTCTCAATTATTTTAAAAACATAAGCCTTTTCAGCCTCCATTATCAATGACTCTTCTGGAATTATTAGCGCTTGCCTTGGGTTACTTGCAAGAGAAATACTCATCAACATTCCTGCTTTTAATTTTAGATTTTCATTAGGAAATTCTGCACGAACCATAACTGCACGCGTCACTGAGTCCACCCTACTATTTATAGACTTTACCAGACCTTCAAATTTTTCATTAGGATAGGTGTTAGACTTTACGATTACTTTCATCCCAATTTCCAAATTTGAAAGATAAATTTCTGGAATGGAAAAATCTAGCAACATAATACTATCATCATCAATTGTTGTAATCAATGTACCAGGTTGGGCAAGCGAGCCTACACTAATATTTTTCATACCTAGAACTCCATCAAATGGGGCTTTTATAACTTTTCTATTTATACGAGATTCAATAATTTTTATTCTAGCTGTTGAAGTGTTTAAATCCCTTTGTTGTGAATCTAAATCTGACTTTGAAGCAGCACCTTTCTTAACTAAAGGTTTCAATCTTTTTAGCTGAGTTTCAGCTTCTTTAAGTGTAAATTCTTCCTCCTCTTTTTCAGCCAATTCCTCAGTAATATCCATCTGAACTATAACATCACCTTTTTTGACTCGTTGGTTATCAGTAAAGTTAACTTCCACAATATTTTCAGTAATACTACTCGTAAGCTCTACATTTTCATTTGCTTGTAATGTACCAAGTGCTTCGATTTCATCGTAAATTTCTTTTTTATTAACCTCGGAAGTTATAACTTTAGTTACATCATCTGGCTTTTGTTGAGCAAAGGAGTTTGTTGAATATAACAAAACAACTAATACTATAACGCATTTTCTAAGATTCACTTTGTATCTCCTCATCATTAACATTTCCACCCACTGCTTTATACACGTCTATTCTAAATTGAACTAATTTAAGTTTTTCTGCAATTATATCTCTCTCAACTTCCCTAAGCTCCTGTAAAGAATTTATAACCGATATATAGTTATCTAAACCTTCTTGGTATCTGGATTTAGCCTCATGAACTGTTTTATTTAGTATGGTTATCCTTTTATTAAGTAGCTTAATAAATTCTCTCTGCCTATTTTCTCTATATAGAGCATTTTCCACATCTTCTACAGCCTCAATAAATTTCTGTGTAAAAGCTGCTATTTTTTCTTGATATAAAAATTTATTTCTTTCAACTTCTGCTTTTCTCTTTCCCCAATCAAGTATCGGTTGAACGAAACTTGCCATCAAAATTCCGACTGGCCCAGAACTTGCCGAGTTTTGAAGGCCTCTATCAAAATACTCATAAGACCCACTAAGTGTTAAATTAGGAAATCTATCCGCCATTGCCTCTCCTATTGAAATATCAGCAGAGAGTAACTCAGCTTTTGCAGCCCTTAAATCAGGACGCCTTTCAAGTAAATTTATAGGAATATTTATATCAGATTTTAGTATAGCTATATCCAAATTTTCATTCTTTGGAACGTAATCTAAACTATCAGATGCCTTACCAGCTAAAATATCTAGCCGATTTTCAAAAACCCTCAAATCAGTTTGGGCACTAGGGATTAGGCTATTATTTTCTGCCACTCTAGCCTCTTGCTGAAGCACTTCAACATTCGTGCCCAAACCTTCACGCCTTCTAAGCTTTAGTAAATCCAACAATTCCAGATCTAGTTTTTCCTGTTTATTAAGCAACTTAATTGTTTCATTTGCAGCTACTGCTCCGAAATAAGATGAGGCTATTTCGGCAGAAATAGAAAGTTTTAAAAATTGGTAATTTTCAAACAGAGCTAATTTATCAAACTTATCAGATTCAATCGCTGAGCCAATTTTATTGAATAAATCAACTTCCCATTCAAGTGAAACACCTGCACTAGAGGAGCTATTTCTTGAATTGCCATCAATAGTACCATCATCAAAATTATAAGAGCCATCAATTTGAGGTAACAAACTGGATTTAGTTTTAGTGATAATTGATTCTGCTTGTTTAACTCTATAATATGATTGTTTTAAATCAAAGTTGTTATCTAAGGAAGTCGATATTAATTTACTTAACTCACTCCTTTTAAAGTTTTTCCACCAATTTTCTTCACCAGTTTCCTGTGTAGAACTATATTTACTGGCAACTGCAACCAAAGGTTTTTGATCAATATTTATATTATGAAGCGAACATGAAGTTATTAATATGCAAGCTATAGGTACTTTAAATATGTTCACTTTTTAAAACTCATTTTAGTTTTACAGATATAGTTTAATACAAACGCAGAACCTATGATCTAAGTTATTTTATATTTCTTTTCAAGGCTTAGAGTAAGGAATTAAAAAATCTTTCTAATCATTTCGTAAAACTACAGATGGCCTTGAGCTAAAAAGCTTTCTATTACTGTAATACCCAATTAAGCAAATAATAATTATGGTTGCTATTATTGTAGTAATTGTTAGTTCTGGCATTAAATAAAACTCAGTTGCCCTATATTTTAAGCTAATTAAATATGCACTAAAACTTCCTATTATTATGGCTATAATGGAAGCACCAAATGCAAGAATTCCCCATTCATATAAGCAAGCCTTTATAACCTCATTTTTTCTTGCACCCATTATTTTAAGCATTGCTGTATCATAAACTCTTTGGTTTATAGTTGAACTTAAGGCACTAAACAAAACTAGCAGCCCTGAAAATAAGCTAATCAAAATAGTAACATTAAGAGCAACTAAAACTTTTTCTAGAATATCCTTAACAATATCAATCACCTCTTTAGTTCTAATAATTGTTACTTGTGGAAATTGCTTTGAAATTGCCCTTACTAAATTTGCCTCATCATCTTCATTATTAATATAAACTGTGGAAATTGCTGAATGAGGAAAATCATCCACCACACCGTGAGATAATACCATTGCAAAATTTATTTGAAAACTAGTATAGTCTATAACCCTTGCATTAGCTATTTTAGCGGTTATTTCTTCACCTAGAATATTTAGAGTTAGAGTGTCACCAATTTTAGTATTTGTGCCGCTTAAAATCCTCTCATCAACTGAGATTAATGGCATCCCAGTGTAATATTTATCCCTCCATTGACCTTGGACTATATTTGCGTTTTCTGGCATTTTCTGGCTGTATGTTATACCTCTATCACTTTTAAAAACCCAATCTATGTCCTTATCAATTTTAGCTTCGGAAACTGGCTTATTGTTAATTTTAGTTACCCTAGCTCTCATCATAGGCATGAACATAATTTCTTTTTCATTAGCATAATTTTGCATTAGTTTTTTCAAACCTTCTTTTTGCTCCGGCTGAATATCAATCATGAATAATGAGGGAGCTTTTTCATCTACAATTTTCTCAATTCTCTTTTGCAAGTTTTGTTCTGTTAAATTAAGAGTTATAAATATTGTTAAGCTTACACCTATTGCGAAAACAACCGTTGATGAAGTTGAGCCTTGCCTATTTATATTAGAAACCGCATATTTAAACCAAAGTTTTTTTGGTTTAAATTTTATAGATAACCACTTGATTATATTTATTAATATTGCAAAGCAGATTAAAGCTAGAGTTATTATTGAAATTGCAGCAACCATAAAAGGTATATCATCTGCTGTAAAAATTATTGTAGAGAATAAAAGTAAAACTAAAACCGTAACAATGAAAATAATACAGCCTGTTTTTTTGATATTAAGGCTATTAAATTTACTTCTAAATAACACAGAAGGCTTTACATCAAGTGCTGTAATTAATGCAGGAATTGAGAAAATAAAAGAGATTAAAACTCCGTACCAAATTGAAATTAAGTTTGAAACCATATCAAAGCTAGTAACATCTTTTAAACTAGGCAAAAACTCAGATATTAGTGGTATTAACAAGCTAGTAGCTATTACCGCAAACAAAACTCCAATAACCCCACCAATTAAAGATAGTAAAAAAAGTAAAATACAAAAGCTTTGAAATATAGATTTTCTATTTGACCCAAGAATTTTTAAAACTGCGATTGTATTATATTTCTTTTCCAAATAGGCTTTTATAGAACTGGCTATACCTATTCCTGCAATTAAGAATGTAGTTAATGCAGATAGGCTTAAAAATATAATTAACTGATCTAAAAACCTCTTTACACCTCGATTACTGTCATTTCCACTCCTGACCCTCCAACTAGTTTCAGGAAATTTAGTAAGTAACTCAGCTTCTATTTTATCTTCTATTTTCTGATTAATTTCGAATGGTTTATTGAGCTGAACTCGGTAGTTATTTTCAATTAGACTGAATGTATTAACTAAGCCTGATTTTACCAATGACTCTTGACTCATCATTACCCTAGGGCCAAAACTGAAAATTTGCAAAACTCTATCTGGCTCCTGCTCCAAGACAGCTTTTATAATGAAGTCTGAATTACCAACCCTTACCTTAGAACCAACTTTCAAGCCTAACTGTGAAAGTAAAATTTGATCAACTATAACGCCGTTTTTAGATAGTGCGTCTTTCTTGCTTATGACATTAACACCTTCTGCCTTTATCAATAAATCACCAATTAATGGGTAGTTTTTATCAACAGCTTTAACCTCAACAAGAAGACTATCATCATCCCCTGCCTGAAGCATAGCCCTTAAGGTTGAAGCTTTAGAAGTTTTTCCATATTTCTTTTGTAAGTAGTTTATTTGAGCTTCAGTTGCATCAACACCTTTAAGTTTAACCTCAAAATCTCCACCCATAAGACTTTTAGCTTGAGAAGTTAGAGCATTTTTTACCACAGATTCAATTATATTCACCGTAGCCATGACAAATACACCAAGAACTAGACAGGACAAGAACACTCTAAAATGTTTCCAGCCATTTAAAAGCTCATGCCAAGCTAATTTAAATGATATATTCAATTACGCCTCTTTTAAGAATTTATTCTTAATAGTGAATTTTCTATCAGTTTTATCTGCTAAATCCATATCATGGGTGATTAGTACTAAATTAGTGCCAGATTTCTTATTCATATCAAAAAGTAATTTTATAATTATATCACTATTCTCTTTATCTAAATTACCCGTTGGCTCATCAGCCAATAAAATTTTTGGCTGTGGCGCAAACGCTCTCGCAACCGCAACGCGTTGTTGCTCACCACCTGAGAGTTGTTCCGGGTAGTGGTTAACCCTATCCTCAAGCCCTACAGACTTTAAGCTTTCTAGAGCCATTTGCCCTGACCTATCACCATACCCTGCTAACTCTAAGGCTATAGAAACATTTTCCAAAGCACTCATGGTTGGTATTAAGTGAAAATTTTGAAAAATCACCCCAATGTTTTTTCTCCTAAATAAAGCTAGCTCATCCTCATTTAGATTGGAGATATCCTGCCCAGCAATTTTAATGGAGCCCTTAGTAACTTTCTCAACACCTGCAAGCAACATCATTAATGAAGTTTTACCAGCACCAGATGGCCCAACTATACTCAAGCTTTGACCTTGAACAACTTGAGCTGATATATTATCTAAAATAGTAAGTGGTTTATTGTCCGCACCCGTATATTCTAACGTAACCTTATCGAGTTCAATAATGAAATTGTTATCTTTTAAATTTTTTGCAGCCATATTTTCTTTTATATTTTTAGTTAATATATGTACTAACGACAGTTATTCCAGTAATGAAAATAAAATAAGGCTAGTTTTATTCGGAGATAGCATAGTTGCTGGGTATGGAGTGACGAAACAAAAATCTCTGCCAGAGCAACTAAAAGCATACCTAGATAATAATAAATATAGTACTGTTGAAGTAATTGATGCTGGAGTATCTGGCGATACAACAAGCGGAGGAAAAAACCGTATTAAGTGGGTTGTTGATAAGTATAAGCCAGACATTTTACTTATAGCACTTGGTGGCAACGATGTTTTAAGAGGAATCCCCCCAGAAGTGGTAGCTAATAATATGAAGTATATGCTTGATTACACCACTAAAAAAGAAATAAATACAATAGTTTCCCTCGCCCAAGCAACACCGAATCTAGGCTTTAAATATATGAATGAATTTAACAGAGCATTTAACACCCTAGAAAATGATTATAATATTAAAACATATCCATTTTTAATTGAAAAAACTTTTGGCAACACAAAATTAATGCAATCAGATGGAATT
>CAYGRX010000050.1:781-10371 GCA_964352365.1 uncultured Rickettsiales bacterium | reverse complement strand
TTAGATTAAAAAGTATTCAACTCAGGAGCTTCATTGTATCTCATAGTGTCACACTGGTCAACATTAATAGCTACTGCCCCACCTGCAAAAAATTTACCAACTTCAATATTCGCAGTACCACCAGATTGAGGCGAATTATCTAAGATTCTAAGCCTGCCACCATCATAAATTGGAGTACCCTCTTCCTGCTCATCACACGGACCAGCTTTACTTATTTCAGGTAGTAGTATAACTGTAGTTATTGCCAGAGCAAATGTTAAGAATATTTTTTTCATATAAACACCTATATTTTTTTAATTATTTGTATTATACCATAATTTAACAAAAAATTAACTAAAAATTTACTTATTTTCAAATAACACTATTGTATTTGTAATACAGATGTTATTATTTGACGATTATTAAAGCGAATTTAAATGTAATTTGAATGGCAAAACTATCATATATTTTAAGTTAAGGGTATTTTAAGTATCACAGTATTTATGTAAGCAATGACAAGTATCAGAAAGGAAATAGAAGAAAAAGTTGAGGCTGGAGAAATATTCCAAGAGTCAAGGGACTGGTATTCCAATAAATATGTATACAGCTTTATAGAAAGAAGTTACTTAATAGCACTTTTGTTAGGTGTAGGCTTTTTAATTTTCCTTACTTTCAGCTATTACTTTAGCATAACGCCAATAAGAAGGGATTTACCTGTCCAAGTAAACATAACTGATGCGGCGGAGCAGTATACAAGAATTACTTATTTAGGTAATAAGAAAAAAGATTTTAACGTAAACGAAGTTTTGTCTAAGTATCTTTCCACTAGATTTGTTGAAGCTTTTGAAAGTTATGATTACAGAGATAACTTTAAAAAATTAGAAATTAATAGAAATCTTATATCTTCACTAGGAACAGAAGGAATTAAGTCCTTTTATCAAGATAAGACTTCATTTAGAAATCGGGATAGCTTAGTTTTAAAATATAGGAAGAATGTCACAAGAGAAATATTTATTGATAAAAATTCAATAGTTTTAGCTGATAATAAAAGTGAAAATCTTGAGCCTGGGTTTAAAGACTATACAATAACTTTAAATTTCAAAGCAAGGGAAATAACTAATAGAAAGGGAATTGAAATAACAGATTGGCAAGCAAAAATTAATGTTAGCTTTGAAGAAATCTATTTTGATTTTGAAGAAAAAGAATTTAATGACCTAAATTTCAAAGTTTATGGATATGAAAGTAACAAAATTTAAATATATAACTTACTTGTTAATAGCGCTTGTATTCCTCAGCTTAGCTGAAGCTACATACGCATCGCAACAACCTACACCCGTCCCTGGGGACGCTAGAATTAAGCAATATATATACCAACCAGACACGGTTTATGCGTTTACAGGTCATTATGGCTACCAGTCAAGAATTGACCTAGACCCTAACGAAGAAATACTAACCATGACATTAGGTGATACAACTAGGTGGAGTATAAATCCTGTAGGACACAGGCTTTTTCTAAAGCCAATTGATTTTGATGCAACTACAAATATGACTATTATAACATCAAAAAGGATTTATTATTTTGAACTTTACGCTGAAGAGGCTGAGGGAATAGATGACCAAAATATAGTATTTGCAGCAAGATTTATATATGGATCTGACCCATCAAGCTCAGCTGACTCAGATTCATTCATGAGTTTAAACTATGAAGAAGAGAGCCAAATCCCTAATAAAAAAAAACAAGCTGACCAATTAAACTTTAATTATTCTGTAACAGGCTCTAGATATATATCTCCGCTTGAGGTTTTTGATAACGGAGAATTTACTTATTTTAGGTTTAAGGACATAAACGCTGATTTACCAGCAATATTTCAGGTTATGCCTGATGGCAATGAGGCCTTAATAAATTTCAGGGTAGCAGAGGGTTATGTTATTGTTGAAATGGCAACCAGTCAATTTACACTAAGACATGGAAGCATGGCAGCTTGTGTTTTTAACGACTCAATGCCAATGGAAAAAACCAATGTAAAAAAGGATGATAAAAATAGGACATCATTTTTTGGTATATTTTAAGCAATATATGTTATGCCACCTAGTTATAAATATGGCTTTACGCTTGTAGAGCTAGCAATTGTAATTGTGATAATTGGCCTCATTACTGGTGGAGTGCTTGGCTCGCAGAGTTTAATTGAGAGCGCTAAAATTAGAGAGAGTATAACGGGCATTAATAGTTTTAAGACAGCACTAAATGCGTTCAAGCTTGAATTTGATTCTTTACCAGGTGACTTGACGGATGCATATGATTATTTTGGAGATGAATGTGGCACTGATAGTAATCAGATCTATATAGGGTGCAATGGAGATGGTGATAAATGCCTAGATGGACTTGGTGGATGCCCACCTACGAATGAGAAGTCCGGAGGTGATTCAAAAAGAAGCTTTGTTCATTTAAATCTGTCTGGCATTATGCCTAATATTGCATACGATCCTGACCCAACAAGCGGAGAATGCGCGGCAGGCGAAAGTCATCCACTGATTGGTGATAATATTGTTACTTTGTTTAGTAGAGCCAGAGGAAAAGTTCACTTACAAATAATTGGTTCAGAAACACATTTCGTTGGAGGCAGGTGCTCAACTAATGGAACTTCAAGCTTTGCTTTCACCCCTCGGCAAGCGGATAGTATTGATAAAAAGATTGATGATGGTAATGCTATCCTTGGCTTTGTTAAAGCTAATATATTGATTACAGCAGATTCATATGGGGCGGATTGCTCCGAATCATCCAATGGCAGTTACGAAGTATCAAATAGTGATAGTGAGTGCAATTTAAGGATTGATCTAAATTAGAAATAATCAAGATGCCAAGCTTTGATTATAGTTTTGCTTTGATTATAGTTTTATTTACTAACGGATGGTGATTACCACATACTAGCAATACAAATATAACAAAACATGAAATTTATAGATATTATTCCAAGTTGCAATATAACCATAGAGACAGACCTTGAAATAACAACTTTTGGCTTGTTAGACGAGTCAATTTTATGTATAAGTTATGCAAGCCAACTATAACTTAAAAAACAATTATAATGACTGCTTTTGAAAACCCAGAAAATGGCGCTGAATTAATTTTAAATACACTAGTAGAAATGGGTGTGGACACTATTTTCGGTTACCCTGGTGGCGCGGTTCTTCCCTTGTATGATGCAATTTTTAAACAGAATAAAATCAGACATATTCTTACTCGTCATGAGCAAGGAGCAGCACATGCAGCCGAAGGTTACGCAAGAAGTACAGGGAAAATTGGAGTAATATTAGTTACATCTGGCCCAGGAGCTACTAACACAATTACTGGATTAACAGATGCATTACTTGACAGCATACCTCTAGTTTGCTTAACGGGGCAAGTTGCAACAGGCCTAATAGGAAGTGACGCCTTTCAAGAGGCTGATACTGTTGGAATAACTATGAGCTGCACAAAACATAATTATTTAGTTACAAAAGCTTCAGCATTACAAAATACTATTAGAGAAGCATTTTTTGTTGCAAATAGTGGTAGACCTGGACCTGTAGTAATAGATTTGCCAAAAGATATCCAATTAGCAGAAGCTGAGCTTTCTGGAACTAATGACCTAAAGGCTCATTACTCATATAAACCTGCAAATAAAGCTGATGATGAGGCGATTAAAGAAGCTATTGATTTAATCAAAAATGCAAAGAAACCTGTTTTTTATACTGGCGGTGGAGTAATTAATTCTGGTAATAGAGCTTGTGAACTTCTAACTGAGTTTGTTAAGCTTACTGGCTTCCCTATTACATCAACATTAATGGGGCTTGGAGCCTATCCAACTAGTGATAAACAATTTTTAAAAATGCTTGGAATGCATGGCTCACTAGAAGCTAATATGTGCATGGCTGAATGCGATGTTATGATTAATATCGGCGCAAGGTTTGACGATAGAATAACTGGTAGGAAAGACGCGTTCTCAGTTAATTCAAAGAAAATTCATGTTGATATTGATGCAAGCTCAATTAACAAAAATATTAAAGTTGATATTCCATTAGTTGGAAATGCCGAAGCGGTTCTTGAACAACTAATTACTGAATGGAAGTCTCAATCTGCAACAGTAGATGAAGTTTCTTTAAAAAAATGGTGGGATATAATTGAAGGATGGAGATCGCAGCATTCTTTCGGATATAGAGAATCAAACGAAAATCCAAGACCACAATTTGTTTTAGATACTTTAAACAAACTTTTAGCTGAAAGTGGTGAAGACTATTTCATAACTACCGATGTTGGTCAGCATCAAATGTGGACAGCACAATATATTGACTTTAACAAACCAAATAGATGGATGACATCTGGCGGCTTAGGAACAATGGGCTATGGGCTACCCGCAGCACTTGGTGTTGCAATTGCAAACCCTGGTAAACAAGTTATTTGCATAACTGGCGAAGCAAGTATTATGATGAATATGCAAGAATGGGCAACAATTAAACAATATAAATTACCTGTAAAAACATTAATTCTAAATAATGGTTATATGGGTATGGTTCGCCAATGTCAGGAACTTTTCCATGGCGATAGAAAATCAGAAAGTTATATGGAAGCATTGCCTGATTTTGTAAAATTAGCAGAAGCTTTTGGTGTTGGCGGACAAAGATGTGAAAGCCCAAAAGATGTTGAATCAGCATTAAGAAGAATGTTAGAAACTGACGGGCCAGTAATTATGGATATGGTAACTGACAAGGCTGAAAATGTTTACCCTATGATCCCTGCTGGTGCAGCACACTATGAGCTAAAACTAAACCCTGATAGCCCAGATATTTATGTTGATGCGGCTGAAGCTGCAAAACAGGTTTAACGCCTTCCAAAGTATTAAGTGACTAAAGATATTAATCTATCTTTGGTACAACATATAACTTGCAAAGGTTTGTTCCGTTATTTGCTAGATCGTAGTCACCATCATCCAAATCGCTTGCATCTGCATTTGATGAAGTAGTGCAACCAGTATTATTTTGAGAATTAAGAACTTTACCTGAGTAAGCAAACCCATCATCCATTTTTTTATCTATTGTATAAAGTTGCTCAGCTGAAAATGCGTCTTGATAACTAATGCAACCTGATTGATCGTTAGCTTCATCAATTAATGAAAAAACAAATATAATATTTATTATTTCATTAACAGTTGCCGACCTTGCATCAATTGAGTTATAGCGCGGCAACATTGATACGCTATCCATTGCAGTATATGGCATATTCACGCCTTGATCACATAGTGCTTCTCTATTAGAAATAGGTTCGGAATAATCATCAACTAGATCAGAAACATATAAATGATTCCAAAATAAAAGTCCCTCCTCTTCGCCTTGTGACAAAGTAGAGGTTCCATTCCCGTTACAGTTAGAGGAATTAGTTCCGCATTTACTCCCCCAATAGTCATAAGCATTATCCATATCACCTGGAAGCTGTTGATATTCAACTTGAAAGCGTGAGAATGCAGATTTATAGCGCTCAACATCTCCAATCAAACCATTAAGCTGAGCAGTTTGAATTAAAGACTGACCTGTGATTATACCCCCAACAAGAACAGCTAAAATTACGAGAACAACTGAAAGTTCAATTAAGGTAAAACCTTTTTTGAGGTTGGTAGGTTGCAGTTGGTAGTTGATGGTTTTTTGCATGAGTTGCCAAATATTTATTATAAAAAAATATTATCATAAAAATAACCCCGCAACAAGTGCGGGGTGACAAAGCGGATGTTATTCCTGTTTTTTAATGTGCACCAGGCTTATAATTACGATCCACAACTACATCATATTTAGGGTCTTTTTCTTTATCTATTTTAATAATGTTACCTGCTTTTTTCATTAGGGCCGCGCAGTCATCACTTAAACGTTCAAAGGTAATGTTAATCCCTGCCTTTTTATATCTTATGGCTAGTTTTTCTAAAGCTTCAATACCTGAATGATCCCAAACACGTGCATGTTCAAAATTTACAATTACATTTTTAGGGTCTTTTCTATGACTAAATAAATCACGAAAACTTGCAACCGAACCAAAAAATATAGGCCCATAAAGCTCATATCTTTTTTGCTCTTTCTTTTCATTAACTTTAACAACAGCAGTAATATGTCTTGAACTTTGCAACGCATAAACAAGGGCTGAAATTATAACACCCGTAACGACCGCAATAGCTAGATCAAACGCAACGGTAATTCCAGAAACGGCTATAATTACAAAGGCATCATGCTTTGGTATTTTGTGCATAATGCGAAGTGATGACCATGCAAATGTGCCTATAACCACCATAAACATTACACCAGTAAGTGCCGCTAATGGTATTTGCTCAATTAATGAAGAACCAAACATTATAAAGCCAAGCAAAAATAATGCGGCAACTATACCTGAAATTCTATGACGCGCACCAGATGTAATATTAATCATTGTTTGGCCAATCATTGCGCAACCACCCATACCACCAAAAAAACCTGTAACAACATTTGATGCGCCTTGAGCCATGCATTCACGGCTGTTTCGTCCATGTGTTTCAGTAATTTCATCAACCAAAGTAAGTGCCAAAAGGCTTTCAATAAGCCCTACAAGAGACATTAAAACTGCATAAGGTAGAATTATCATAAAGGTTTCAAAACTTAATGGCACAACTGGGATATGAAATTCTGGAAGCCCACCAGCTATACTAGCCATATCACCAACATTTCTAGTTTCAATACCAAAAAATTCTGTAACTCCAAATATTATTAAAATTGCTCCAAGTGCGGAGGGAATCATTTTCGTAATTTTAGGAAGAAAATATATTATAGCCATTGTTAGGAATATCAGTCCTAACATTGTTATCATTTGTTCACCTTGAAGCCAAGTTTGAACACCGTTATCATCCTTAAACTTAAACTGGTTAAGCTGCGACAGAAAAATAACTATTGCTAACCCATTAACAAATCCAAGCATTGCTGGGTGAGGAACAATTCTAATGAATTTACCTAGCTTAAACACACCCGCAAATATTTGTATCAGTCCCATTAAAACTACGGTGGCAAATAAATACTCGACTCCATGCTGAGCAACGAGCGAAACCATAATAACTGCAAGTGCACCTGTGGCACCAGATATCATACCTGGCCTGCCTCCAAAAGCTGAAGTAATTAAGCCTACAAAAAAGGCCGCATATAAACCAACTAATGGGTTTACACCCGCTACAAATGCAAAGGCAATAGCTTCTGGCACAAGGGCAAGGGCAACTGTTAAACCAGATAGAATTTCAGTTTTTAATTGAGATGCAGAAATTTTCAAAATGATTACTTAATTTGTTATAGCCACGTTTTATTGACTATTTCTCAGTAATTTCAAGGCTTTTATGGTTAAGCTACAGAATTGAAAGTATATTTTCTGGTGGGCGACCAATTTTTGCCTTATCATAATTTATAACTATTGGCCTTTCCAAAAGTTTAGGGAATTTGACTAAATAATTAATCAACTCCTCATCAGAAATATTTTTATCACTCAAGTTATTATCTTTATATTCTTGCTCCCCTTTTCTTATTATTTCCCTAATTGAAACGCCTAGTTTTTTAACTATAGAGACATAATCAGTCTTAATAGGGTTCTTTTCAAGATATAGAATGATTTCAGGCTCAATATTATTCTGCCTTAATAGCTCTAGTGTTTGACGGGATTTAGAACATCTTGGATTGTGATATATTTGGATTGTCATAATTATTTACCTTTTCTTATATCTTTTTTACACAGTCATGAATATTTATAAAGCTCAAAAATAATTTAAATGTTCATGAGTGAAGGAATTTTAGTATCTATAATATTGTTAATATCAGTATTTTGCCAATATGTAGCTTGGAGAACAAAATTTCCTGCCATTACATTTTTAATAATAGCTGGCTTGATTCTTGGCCCTTTCACGGGGAGCATAAAAGGTGGAACAGAATTTCAAAACTTCTTTGACCTATTTTTGCCAATCGCAGCGGCTCTAATATTATTTGAAGGAGGGCTTAGCCTTAACATTAAAGAAATTAAGCACACAAAGACTAGTATTTTAAGGCTATTATTCATCTCAACCCCAATAACATATTTGTTAATATACCTTATATTTTATAAGCTTGGGGGTCTAAATTTTGACATAGCAATTATTATGGCGGGGATATTGATTATATCTGGCCCGACCGTTATTATGCCTATAATAAAAAACTCTAAATTAAACCACAAAACTAGCTCCATACTAAAATGGGAAGGTATTATTTTAGATCCAATTGGCGCATTAGTTGCAATATTTTGTTTTGAATATGTAATAGAATTTAGAGAAAGTAACCAATTATATTCTGACCTTTCAAAATTCGGGCTGATAATAATTTTAATATCTTCCCTATCCTATTTTGCAGGTAAATTAGTTGAGGTTGTTTTTAACAAAGGTTTTATACCTGAATATTTAAAGATTCCTTTTATACTATCTTTAGCTTTTACGGTTTATTTTGTTACTGCAAGCATGATGCATGAAGGCGGATTAATCGGGATTACCATTTTTGGTATAACTATGGCTAACTTGAACATACCTAAGGTTAAGGAGCTATTAATTTTCAAGGAAACCTTAATAGTTCTAATATTATCTTTAGTATTTATATTCATTGTTGCAACGCTTGATTTCGAACAGCTTTTCGCCATAGGTGTAAATGATTACTTATTAATAGCCTTGTTTCTAATTGCAGTTAGGCCAATTTCAGTTTTATTAGGTTTGAGCTTCTCTAAAAAACACACCTTAAAAGAAAAAATATTTTTAGGTCTTATTTCACCAAAAGGAATTATCTGCGTAGTTTTAGTAACATTTTTAGCTAATGAACTAGCAGAGAGGGGAAACGCAGATGCCGAAAGAATGAAGGCAATTACAATGTGGATTGTTTTCTCAAGTATAATATTCAGTAGCTTCATAGCTTCATTAACAGCTGGGTATTTCAAGGTTAAAGGTGGCAACAAAAAAGGGGTGATAATTGTTGGCGCTAGTAAGTTTAGCTTGGAGCTAGGAAAGAAACTTCAGGAAATTGGTTTTCAAGTTCTTATAACCACTAGAAGCTGGAACATGATTAAACTTGCCAGAATGGAGGGTTTAAGCACCTATTATGGTGAAATTCTATCAGAACAAGCTCATTTCGGTATGAACTTTACTGACTACGAATATCTAGTGATAGCAACTTTGAACCCCGCATATAACTCATTAATTTATACAAATCTTTTGCACGAATTTGGTAGAAATAATATTTTTCAAGTGAAGGTAGCAAGCGAAAATAAACAGTCTGACGAATATCAGGATAGTATAAAAGCCCAGTTAGTAAATGATTTTGAAACTGTAACTAGTTTAAATAAAAAAGTTGCTGATAATTGGGTAATTAAGGACATAAATATATCAAAAGAGCATACAGCTGAAAATTTTGCAAAAAACTATGACGGAAATAATATTAATATGTTCGTGCTAGATAAAGAACGTTTAGAACTTGATGTTGTAGAAGAGGATAATGGCAAAGAATATTGTCTACTCAGTTTGGTCAAAGATAAAACCTAATTTTCTACAGCAAAATAATATTTATAAATA
>CAYGRX010000050.1:0-771 GCA_964352365.1 uncultured Rickettsiales bacterium | reverse complement strand
TCTAGGTACAGATAACTTATACTGATTTCTAATAATATAATTAGTTAATCAAAGGAGAGTTATGTTATGTCTAGTAGAGAACACAAAGATTTAATTTGGCATTTAATTAAAGGCATTAAAACAGGTATGTTAGTTACCAACCTTGATGATGACATGCGTTCACGACCAATGCAATTAGTTCAGGATGAGTATGACGGTAAAATTTGGTTTTTCACTGATAAAATTTCCGAAACTGCGTTTGAAATTGATAGTGATAAACATGTAAACTTGAACTTTTCATGCCCTAAATCTGAAACTTATGTTTCACTTTCTGGCAAAGCAAGGATTACAACAGACAAAGATTTAATAGATAAATTTTGGAACAGTTTTATTGCAGCTTGGTATCCCGATGGAAAAGACGGAGGAAACGTAGCATTAATTGAAATTAAAATTCACGCAGGTGAACACTGGGACAATAAATCCAGTAAAGTTATACAGCTATTTAATATGGCGAAAACAAGTATGACTGATGAAGCTCATGATATAGGCAGAAATGAGAAATTTGGTTCACTACAATAATTAAGGGTAGTAATGTTACTTGTAATGCTGATAATAACCCATCTTCTTATTTAATTAAGTAAGGAAATGGGAGATTTACCTTAAAAATCTTATCCAAAAATAGAAAAGATAAGATAAACTTACAGAAAACGTGAAATGAAAAATTTAAAATCTTTATTTTTGTTAGCCGGGCTAACATTTTAAACATCACCAACTTTATCTATGACTCAGGAG
>CAYGRX010000049.1:0-10411 GCA_964352365.1 uncultured Rickettsiales bacterium | reverse complement strand
ATCAGAAACAGGGTTACCATTAACTATGATTTTACCACTACCTGGCTTGATCCAAACTCTAGCCGCTGCATCTTTTCTTCTACCAGTACCGTAAGCTCTACCTTGAGCATCAACTTTTGGCTTTCTAACTTCAGCAGGAGTTTCTATAACTTCAGCTTTTGCATTTTCATTTGCAACAATAGTTGCTTTTGTTGGGATATCAATCATATCTGCCTTTTTCTAGTTTTGTGTTTCTCTAATTTTAACATTCTTCTCGTTTTGACCAGCGATGTCTAATACTTCTGGTTTTTGCGCTTCATGAGGGTGAGCTTCACCTTTATAGACATGAAGTTTAGTAAGTTGTTTTCTACCAAGCTTGTTTCTAGAAATCATTCTAGCAACTGCATTTTTTATTATATCCTCACCTTTGCCTTTTTCTAGCAATTTAGCAGGGGTAGTATCTTTAACGCCACCTGGGTAACCAGTGTGATGATAATAAATTTTGTTAGTTAGCTTTTTACCTTTTAGGCAAACTTTTTCAGCATTAATCACAATAACATTGTCACCACAATCAACATGTGGGGTGTATGCAGGTTTGTGTTTGCCTCTTAAAATTTTAGCAATCTCAGAAGAAAGTCTACCAGCAACAACGTCAGTTGCATCAACTAGAAACCATTTTCTCTCTATTTCATGTGGTTTTGCAGAAACCGTACTCATAACTATATCTCAGTTAAATTTAAATTGGACGCCGTATATCTAACAAAAACGCTTTACTGTCAAGATAAAAATGCAACTTTTTTGTTATATTATATGCGCCGCCAATGCCATTCGGATTATTGTTGCTGGAATTTATTTTAGTGTACTACATAGATTCATCTATGTTACCAGTTTTTAGAAAAACTTTAATTTTGACATAATTATAATTTGTTGTACTAGTGAAAAAGCAAATTTTTCATTCTTTTTCTTTTGCCTGAGAGATATTATGATATTTCTCAGCGAGTTCAACCAACTCTTCAAAACCTTCTTTTACCTTGTCAATTAAAGTTTTCAGTTCTTCAGTTCCTATCTTTTCTTTCATAGCATTTCTTTTTGTTTCGCTACTATGGCCAAATAATATGGAGGCATTAAGGCCTTTTTGAACAACTTTGTCGTACTCATTTTTTATAATATCAAGGCCTTTTAAAGTGCAAGATTTAAAATTATCAATTTTATCAGATAAGTTTTCGGCTGAAGGTTTCTTATTAGTTACAAAATTACTTATTGTGTTACTATTATAATCTTTATAGCCTATTCGTTCAGGTAGATAATTGACTTCCTCCAAAGATAAGCCAAATTCTTTTAATTCCTCACGAATAAATTTATATTTTGCAGCAATTGCCATCTGCACATCTTGTGGCGTGAGAAGTGCAGATGATTGATTTCCTTTCTGTGAACTTAGATTGGGACTTGGCATAATATAAAAGGTTTTTTGATTAAGCAGATTTTAGCAAATCATCGAAAATTGGCGCTTTAAAAGTTTCAGGCTTCATAACCTTGCCATCTTCACGGAATAATGCCGTTCCATCTTCTTGAAGTTTTGATAAATTGCTGTCTAAAACTCTATGGAAACCTTCTTCAGTTCTCTTAACTGCCTCAGCATGGTCTAAGCCTTTCTTTCTAAAAAGTTTATATGCAATATTAAGTGCTATAACAGAAACATCAAATGCACCATCAAGTGTTTCAACTTCATCATGCTCGTCAATTGCAGCGCCTAGCTCGTTGAATTCTTCGCTTAGAAGGTTATTGTGAGAAAATTTTAAATAATCCCAAGTTACTTCATTTTTAATTAGCTCTAACTTATCAGAGAATATTGCGTTTTTAGCAACTACAGTTAATTTGTTATCGTTCATTGTTTTATTCCTTTATTTACACTATCTTTATCACAGAAATTATCGTTCTCAGCAACGCTTTTTGTATCTATATCTGCATATTTTATTTCTAGTTTCTTTATAGCGCCAACCAAATCTATTATCATTTTTTCAGTATGATTTGGTGTTACATTAATTCTAATTCTAGCTTTACCTACTTCAACTGTAGGGTAAAAAATAGGAGTAACCGCAAAATAAAATTCTTCCATTAAGTCTTTCGCAATCAGGCTAGTTTTAATCTCATCGCCAAAAACTATGGGTACTATTTGAGATTGGTTTTCTATGAATTCTATTTGAGATTTTTTTAAACAAGATTTTAAAAACTCAACTTTATCAAATAGCTTCACTCTCAAATTTCTACCCTCACTACTTGATACAACCTCAATTGACTTTAGGCATGCAGATGCTACATCTGGTGAGGGTGATGTAGTGAATATAAAATTTCTCGCGGTATGACGTATTAAATCAATCATATTTTTTGATGCAGAGATAAAGCCACCAGTGACACCCATGGCTTTTGCAAAAGTTCCGCAAGTCACGTCAATATCTTTGTGCAAGCCAATATGTTCAGCATATCCTGCTCCTGATTTGCCAAAAACTCCTGTTGCATGAACTTCATCTACAAAAAGTAGGGCGTCATATTTGCTTTTTAATTCTATTAGCTTTTTTAGTGGGGCAAAATCACCTTCCATAGAATATAGGCTTTCAACCACTATCACTATTGATCTGCTATCTGAAATTGATCTTATTTCCCGTAGCTTTGACTCAAGCTCGTCAATATCATTATGTCTAAATATATATTTCGCTTTACCACTGAGTTTAATGCCATCAATAATTGAAGCGTGATTTTTTT
Source organism: uncultured Rickettsiales bacterium (assembly GCA_964352365.1). Classification (GTDB taxonomy): domain Bacteria; phylum Pseudomonadota; class Alphaproteobacteria; order Rickettsiales; family UBA8987; genus CAYGRX01. The sequence goes on along the minus strand of CAYGRX010000049.1, from coordinate 7,672 downwards.
CGTCAGAAAGAAAAATTGTATCATTGAAGTTTTTACCAAGCGCAGAAAGTGTTCCTATATTAGCATCAAGAGCACTTATGAAGCTGAGTGATGCTTGAGTACCTTGCCATCTAGAAATTTTCAATTCCAGATCAGCGAGAATTTTTGAAGTACCTAAAATATTTCTAGTACCACTACTACCCGCCCCATGTTCTTTAATAGCTTCAATTTTAGCATGCTTAATTTGTTCATTCTGGCTTAAACCAAGATAGTTGTTATTGCCGAAAATAATTACTTTCTCCCCAGTTTTATGGTTTAACCCATAAGGTGACTCCCCCGCGATTTGAGAAATTTCAGGGTATTTACGATAAAAACCCTTTTGCTTTATCTCAAAAAGTTTCTCCGCAGCGATTTGTTCATAATTTGATTTCATCTCACTAAGATAGTGAATTATTTCGCTTATGTTAACCTTTTGTTAACTAATAAAGGTTATAATTAATATTATGAACGATCAAATAAAATATAAACAGCACTTAAACACTTACGAAAATCTTGCCAAACAGTTGTTAGAAGAATTTACAGAACAGGGCTCTAGAAGGTTTCTATCTGATCTTACTGGTGGCCAACCAGAAAATATGACTCAGGATGAGTACAGGAATTATGCTTCTGGAAATCAAAAAATACAAAATTTTATTAAATCGGAATTAAATAATTATGTTAATGGTAAAAATGTGTACGGTAGATTTACTGATAATCGGATTATTGAGGCCACCAAGGATGAAAATCTTGAAAGTACTGAACTTATTAAAGATTTTCGTCGCTACGTTGCTATAAATAATAATATACCTATTCCAAAAGATATAGAAATTCCTTCAAGTCAAGTTAAAGGTAAAATAGGGCCAACTATCTCACCTTTTGACAGGATGGGCAATTGCCTAAATTAATTTATTTTTGCCATGAAGCCACAATCCTCGTTACTATTTGATATATTGTAAATCCCTGAAGAACTAAGGCAGCTATTTCCTGAATATCCGATGAAATTTCCACTTATTCCATTACCGTCATCAAGTTTTATATCTAATTTTCTTATATTCTGGGGTGTAGTTACCTGATAGTTGCTAAATCTACATTGCGTTGAGAAAGAAGCTCTTTGGAAAGTTCTAACATATTGGCTCTGCCCATCACCATATAACATATAAATACCGTTAAATATTTTAGGAATAACTTTCCCTACAGTGCAATCACCGCTTCTAGAATTTATTGAGAATGGAATATTGGGAATAATGCCTGAGATATTTAAATGAGCTAAGGATCTTCTATAGTCACCTTCATACTTCCAATTTATCGCGGGACATGTACTTGAGATACCACCTATGCATTTATCTCCATTACCATTGCAACCGCTAGAGTCATGCGTGCTATTAGAGCCGCAATCATCACCAAAATAATCATAAGCATCTGATAAGTCACCAGGTAATGAGTTATATTCAAGCTCAAAAGCTTTAAGGCCTGTTCCCATCTTTTCAATGTCTGTAACTGCAGAATTTACCTTGGCGCTTGCTATTAAGCTTTGTGCGCCAAGTATACCTCCAGTAATCAAACCAATAATCACAATTACAATTGCAAGCTCAACTAATGTAAATGCCGAGTTGTTCTTAGAACTACTCACACAAGCCTTCTTTTTTGAAAAAAGCTTTAATGTTTTTCATAGCTTGGCGGGTGCGGTGATCATTTTCAATTAGTGAGATACGCACATGGCCATTGCCGCCTTCACCAAAGCCTGCACCCGGTGCCACTGCCACTTTTGCTTCTTTTAGTAAAAGTTTTGCAAATTCAACTGAGCCTAAATGTTTAAATTTTTCAGGAATTTCTGCCCAAATAAACATGCTTGCTTCTGGTGATTTTACCATCCAACCTGCGCGGTGGAGGCCTTCAACCATAATGTCACGTCGATGTTTATATAATTTTCTAATATCTGTAACATAGTCTTGAGGGCCATTTAATGCAGCAGTTGCAGCAACTTGCATTGGCGTAAAACTACCGTAATCTAAGTATGATTTAATCTTCTTTTGTGCTGCTATAATTTCTTTATTACCAGCGCAAAAGCCGACTCGCCATCCAGCCATTGAATATGTTTTACTTAAAGTTGTGAATTCAACTGCTATTTCTTTAGCTCTAGGAATTTGAAGAACAGAAGGGGTTGGCTTGTCGTCATCAAAATATATTTCATTATATGCAAGGTCAGAAATTAAAATAACCTGATGATGAATACATAAATCAACCAACTCTTCATAAAAATCCAAATCTACAGTTTCAGTTGTTGGGTTTGAAGGGAAGTTCACAACTAAAGCTCTTGGTTTGGGCTTAGTTCTTTCAATCGCTTTTTTAAATTTAGGTATTAAATCATCCTTAGGTGATTTACTAAAATCACGCTCAATTCCCTGAACACTTGCTTCAGCTAGTATAAAACCGAATACATGAATTGGATAACTCGGATCTGGAACTAAAATCACGTCACCTGGCCTAGATATTGCAACCGCTAAGTGATACAAGCCCTCCTTTGAGCCAAGTGAAACAGATATTTCATGCTCTGGATCAAGGTCAACATTATATCTTCTTTTATAGTAGTCAGCTTTTGCTTTGCGCAGACCAATAATGCCAGCTGAAACTGAATAGCCATGAACATCGGGGCGCATTGCAGTTTCTCTAAGCTTGTCAATTACATGTTGTGGCGCTGGACTATCTGGGTTTCCCATTCCAAAATCAATTATATCTTCACCATTTTGACGTGCCAAAGCTTTTGCCTTGTTAACCTCAGCAAATACATAAGGAGGTAACCTACCTATACGGTAAAAATCTTCTGTTTTTATAATAGACATTTCTACATAGATGCAAAATTTACATCAACCCTAATTGTTTAAGTTTAATATCCTGAGCCTTTTGAGTCGCCATTAACTCTCTACATTCACCACTTACTTTTATATCTTCTGTTTTGTCGGCTGCTATCATATCCCTTAATCTTTTTTGTACAAAATGGAATATAAAATTAATCTCACCTTCCGTAAGTTGGCTTTCAATGTAGTCTTCAACAACATTAACAATGATGTCACAAGCTTTTGCATACTCGCCCTCATCTTCATAAATATAGGCTTGTAATTGTCTTGTCCAAATAGGTATGTCAAGCTCAGCTGGCAAATCAGCTAATTTCTTTGCGATACCAAGCGCGCGCTCATTATCTTCCATTTTAAATTTTGCATTATAAACTGCCTGTGAATACCACCACCATTTATCAGATGGATGTTTGTCTGCATGTTGCTCTAAAAAATCTACAACATATGGCGTATGTAATTTAGGGGTTTGTGAAGAGCTATAATAATATCCAACCATATATGCTAACAAATCAGATTTAGAATCTATTTCGTCAAGCAATGTCCACCAGCGATATAGTTTTGGATAATCATAATCTTTCAATGCCGTTACTCTGCCAAAAGTGTCTCCTGCAAATTGAAGTATATAAGAGTTATATCGGAATAAAGCTTGTTCATCACCAAGTGCAAAAGCTTTTAATATTTCTTTTGAAGGCACTCTTGGAACAATTTCTAAATCAGGTTTGATATTTTTAGTTCCTTTCCATATTGATATAGGTTCGCCTTCTTCATTAATTTCTCCAGTATTAATTCCAAACCAGAAAAAAAGTTGAGCTATTAATAATATAATGGCAGTTAAAATTAATGTACTTTGTTTTTTCATTCTAGAATTCTTTTCTATTAAAGTCTAAAGTAGCAAAAACGAGTAGCAACGGTATGTAAATTAAAGACTGGATAATAGGTAATAGCCAATCCTGCGTCTGAAGATCAATACCATATGTTAGCCATTTGCTTTGTGAAAAAAGATCGAGCCTAGGCAATAAATATGAAGTTAACCAAATTACTTTCTGAGAGATATAGTCAAAGCTAATAATATCACTATTAGTGCCCTTTTCCAAAACATAAGAAAAGAACCCCATCATTCTAGAGGTAATGTAAAAACCAAAACACAATAAAACAGAGCTAACAGAGCTTCTTAAAATTATGGATGCGAAAACAGCAAATGCTGTAACGATCATAATTTCAAACGCCATAGTTGTTATCCATAGACTTAAGCCCTCTGGGCTAAACTTTGAGAATACAAGCATGAAAGCCGCAACAATTGTTAACATTAAACATGCCACTACACAAAAACCTATCCAATACCCTAAAATAAACTTACCTCTAGTTATTGGTCTTGATAGCATTAACTCAATTTCCTTGTTTTCAAAGGCTCTTCTGACATGGAAGCAGACAAAAACAATCATGCCGACAATTAAAACTGCTCTTGATGATGCTGAAGTTAATTCAATTAACATTTGGTCTTTTTCAATCATAACTGTTGATCCAAGAAAATAAGATATGAATATTGATAGGCCTAACGCACCTAAAATACCTGCGAAAAGCCAGTCTCTAATTGCTGTATATAGAATATATCGGATAGTTGTTTCCATGCTTTTAACCAATTAAATGTTATTATTAGATGGAAGAGAATTTAAGACGCAAATTCTTGTTAGTCAACTGAGAAAGAACGTCTATTTGAATTGAATTTTTTATAGAACTCTTCATCTTCAATGCTAACGCCTTGGCCAGGAACTATAGTTGCCTTCATGAATATAACAGTTTCAACCATGCTAGATTCTTTTGAGACTGATTTGAAGGCGTTACCTATAAATGGTAGTCTAGACATACCTGGAACGCCAGTATCTGTGTTTATTGTTCTTTCCTCAAGTAGCCCACCAATAACCATTATTTCTCCATCTCCAGCCCTTAGTACTGTATCAAGCTCTCTAACCTCAACAACTGGAATAGCTGAATTTAGATCTTCAATATCTAGGCCAATATCTTGTGCAATAATTGTTACACCCGGGTCTTGAACTCTTTGAGTAATTCTTGTTAATGTAGGCCTAACACTCATTGTTATTTCTTCTCGGTCTAAGTCAATAGATGGCTGTAATGTTAATACTATACCAATTGGAACTGTTCTAATTTCACTATCTACAGAGACAGTAGTCTCTGGTGCGCTATTATCAGTTGCATCCTGCTCTTGCCTTTCAAGAGTTACTTGGAAATATACTTCATTTTGAGAAAAGTTAAGAACAGCAAATTGGTTATTCATTGTGCTAATTCTTGGGTTTGAAAGTGATCTTGTAACCCCAAATGTTTCTAGAAGTTCTACAGATGCCGAAATATTTGCAGTGCTGCTTCCAAATAAGGAAGTAGGTAAAACCCCAAACTTAAAGCCCGAGCCAACAGAACCATCAGCTCCTGCGAAGCTAATTCCGCCGTCACTAGCAATGGCTAGTGGTGTTGCTCCGAGGCTTGAACCTATACCAAATGAGCCACTATCAGTTCCATCTGTAACTAAACTCCAATCTATACCGCTTCTAAACTGATCATCCAGTGTAACTTCTAAAATTTTAGCTTCTATCAAAACTTGTGATGTTAAGGATATATGGATGCTATCCAAATATTGCTTTACAGCCTCATGCTGCCTTTTTGTTGCAAGTACTGAAACCATTCCAGCATTTTTATTTACAGATAATATAGCGCTTTCAGAACCTTGTGTTGCACCAGTAGTGTCTTCTGCTGCTCCTACTGTCCCACCTGTTCCGCCTGTTTCGGCTTTATAATTGCTTATAATTCTCTCAACACCCTCTTGTACACCTCTCCAAATATCACCATCACCTGATGCAATATCAAGCTGACTAGTTGAACCACTTGTTGTTGATGCAGTGCTACCTTCACCTGAGCTTCCACCGACAGAAAGTGATGAATTAACAGATGAGCTGGAATTTCTTGTTATATCTAATAGGTTAAATTTATACCCAACAATATAAGGTTTATCTTTTTTGATTCGAAGAACTCCATCATCAAATTCATATCTTAAATCTGCTATATTAGAAATTCTTCTAATAACCTCAGAAAAAGGACGTTCTTTAGCAATAAATATTATACTTCCGCTAATATCCCTATCAATTTCAACGTCAACTTCCGCTCTTCTAGCAAGTTCGACCAATACTTCTTTTAAAGGTATATCTTCATTAACGGAAATTGAAACAATTCTATCGTCAAGAAGTTCATCACTTTCAGGTTCAGCTAAAAGATCTTGCAATTGGGGCATTTGAAGCTTTCTTTCCTTGCCAATGCTCTCAACTTTTCTTTGTTGACCAATATTCATATAATCTTCGCGAGAAAGATTGTTATATGGGTCTATTTTATCTTTATTGTTAACAAACCAGTTGTCAGCACGCTTATGGTCTGTGGTTTTATTTTTCTCTCTTATTTTTTCTATATCGCTGAATTGTTCACAACCAATTAATGGAAGGCAGATTGCAATAAGTAAAATTTTTGACAAAGAAGTTTTCATATTGTTTGGATATTATTTCAAAAAGCAATTGCTTACAATTAAAATAACATGAAATTCATAAATTAAACAATTGAGTATAGTAATTCTTGAAAACTATTCAAAAGTTCCCTTGTCTGAGTTGGAAAAGCAACACAAAATAACATAGCTATTGAAAGCGCAGGGCCGAATGGAAAGAGATTTCCTTTTTTTAGCACCCTCCAAATTATAGCAATGGCTATTCCAGTAAGCCCAGACAGCATTAAAAAAATGGGTAAATCTTCAATGTATAGCCACATTCCAGCCGCTATAAAAAATTTTACATCACCTAAACCTAAGCCTTCTCTCTTTTTCCATAAATAAATTCCCCAACGTAGACACATTGCAATTGCAAAATATATTAATGGGTAGAGCCATAATTTTTCATATTCTAACTCAAAATATAAATTATAACCTACACCAAGTAATAGTATAAAAATATTTACTTCATCAGGAATTATATAATGCTCAAAGTCTATTACAGATAAAACAATAACCGCAAAAACAAGCATACATAAAAAAATTGAATTGGCATTAGCGCCAAAGTGGTAGCCAATTATAAGGAATGAAATAGCCATTAAAACTTCAATATATAAATATCTGAAGCCGTATTTAGTTTTGCAATGCCTACATTTCCCCCAATTTATAATATATGATAAAATAGGAATTAAATCTAAAACCCCGAGACTTTTATTGCATTTCGTACATTTAGACCTTTGTTTAATCCAATCTATGTCTCTAGGTAGTCTATATATCAAAGCTGTTGCAAAACTGCCAAAAATCATTCCTGATATTAAATAGAGTGCTAAAACTACAAAACTATCTTGTGTTAACTGTTCCATTATTCGATAATTGGTTAATTTCTAAATTTAGATTATTATGTCTGAAGAAAATAAAATAGAAGATCAACCTCAAAGTAAAGAACAATCCGATAGCAATACGGAATATGATTTTCTTTCTGACATTTCTGCATTTGATGATGTTACTTTAGACTTTAAAGTTATCTTGGGTTATGCTCAAATGTCTATCGGTCAATTTCTAAAAATTACTAGAGGTTCTATATTAGAATTAAACCAGAAGCTTGACAGTGACTTAGATATTCTAGTTAATAATTACAAAGTAGCCGAGGCAAATGTTGAGCTTCATGAAGATATTGTGGCGGTTGAAGTTAAAAAAGTCTATAAACATAAAGAATTTTAAATATGAAAATAGGCATAATTGGAACAGGCTTAATAGGTGGCTC
>CAYGRX010000048.1:0-10419 GCA_964352365.1 uncultured Rickettsiales bacterium | reverse complement strand
ATTATGAGGAAGCTATAAAAATCCTAAAAAATCCTGGTAAAATATATTCTATGGAAGAAGTGGAGGAAATGATTGGTGAAGTGGATAGATAAATTCTTTAAAATTGACTACTCTTCAACCACGTTCTGGTCACTTTACGTATTAATTTCTGCAATTGCACTGCCATTGGCTTTTATATTAGCAATGCTCGCCTCTATGATTTCCGTGAAGGCAGGGTTTGCTTTACAGATAACTTTATTTTTTCATTTCATATATTCTGTATTTATTTTCTGTATTCTAAATAGAAATAAGAATATTAGAGGAGTTCAAAAGAAGCCTCTTTTCAGAATAATATTTAATTCAGTTATTATAATTATATTTTTGTCGCTTATTATAGGCATGAAAGATAAGATTTTTCATAATTACCTAAATTTTTAGTAAGCTTATAATTTACTTTTTTTAATTCTATATTATATAGTAGGCTAAATTGTTAGTTTATAGAGCAGAAAATACAAAATGAACAAACCATTAAAAAAAGATACATTTAGGTTCACTCCTAAAAATTTAAAAGCAATTGAAGATATTTGCAAAAAATACCCTGATGGCAAACAGAAAAGCGCGGTGCTTGCAACGCTTGATATTGCACAGCGTCAAAACGGAAATTGGCTCTCTATTGACGCAATGAACGCTGTAGCTGAAATTTTAGATATGCCATATATCAAGGTTTATGAAGTTGCTACATTCTTCACAATGTTTAATCTTAAGCCCGTTGGTAAATTTTTTATCCAGCTTTGTAGAACAACCCCATGCTGGTTGAATGGATGTGATGATCTTGTTAAAGTAATTAACAAAAAACTTGGGCTGAAAGTTGGTGAAACAACAAATGATGGATTATTTACGTATGTTGAAGTTGAATGTTTAGGAGCATGCGTAAATGCACCTATGGTTCAGATTAATGACGATTACTATGAAGATTTAAATGCTGATAATTTCAGCCAATTGTTAGATGACTTAGCGAAAGGTAAAAAACCACAAATTGGCACTCAGATAAAAAGGCAAAACTCTGCACCAAAAGAAGGTTTAACAAGTTTAATAGAGGTTAAATAATGAACGAAATTGAAAGAAAACAATGGGAAAACGCACGAGCTCAAGGCGCTACAAAATATGTGCTTAAAACTTCTATCTTGGCTACATTTCTAGTAGTTATTATATATATTATAGGTAATGCATATGACTACAAAAATGAAATAAACGCATATATAGAACACAATTTAGGCCCTAACCTTAATTATAATTTATCAATTATTGGGGTCTCATATGTGCTTATAGCTATAATTACTTTGATACTTTGGAAGGTTAACGAAAGAAGATACAAGAACTCTCAAAAAGGTAAAAATTAATGCTTAAAGATCAAGATAGAATATTTACTAATTTATACGGCGCCCAATCGGCGGGCTTAAAAGCTGCTAAAAAACGTGGCGATTGGGATGGTACCAAAAAGATTCTTGAAAAAGGTGCTGAATGGATTATTGAAGAAGTTAAGTCTTCTGGGCTCAGAGGGCGCGGTGGAGCAGGCTTCCCAACTGGTTTGAAGTGGAGCTTTATGCCAAAGCAACCACCATTAGATAGCAAGGGTAACCCTAAACCATCTTATTTAGTTATCAATGCTGATGAATCTGAGCCAGGAACTTGTAAAGATAGAGATATTCTTCGTCACGACCCTCACAAACTTGTTGAAGGAGCTTTAATTGCTGGCTTTGCAATCAATGCAGTTGCTGCTTATATTTATATTAGAGGTGAGTTTTATAATGAAGCTAGTGCAATTCAAAATGCTATTGATGAAGCTTATGAAGCTGGTCTTATAGGTAAAAATGCTTGCAAAAGCGGATATGATTTTGATGTTTACTTACATCGTGGTGCTGGTGCATATATTTGTGGTGAAGAAACTGCCCTTATAGAGAGTTTAGAAGGTAATAAAGGCCAACCTAGATTAAAACCACCCTTCCCTGCTGGAGCTGGCTTATATGGATGTCCAACTACAGTTAATAATGTAGAATCTATCGCTGTTGTCCCAACAATTATTAGAAGAACTGGTAAGTGGTTTGCAAGTTTAGGAAAAGAAAATAATACTGGTACAAAAATATTCTGTATTTCAGGTCATGTTAATAACCCTTGTAATGTTGAAGAAGAAATGGGCATTTCAATGAAAGAGCTTATTGAAAAACATGCAGGAGGTGTGAAAGGTGGTTGGGATAACTTAAAAGCTGTTATACCAGGGGGTTCTTCTACCCCAATGCTTCCTAAAACTATCTGCGATACTATAACGATGGATTTTGATGCACTTCGTGGTGCACAATCTGGTTTAGGTACGGCAGGTGTTATTGTTATGGATAAATCAACTGACGTAATTGAAGCTATTGAGCGTTTAGCGCACTTCTATTATCATGAAAGCTGTGGTCAATGCACACCTTGCCGTGAAGGTACGGGCTGGATGTGGCGTGTTATGAAACGCCTTGTTAAAGGAGACGCAACACCATCTGAAATTGATGACCTGCTTGACGTTACCAAACAAGTTGAAGGGCACACTATATGTGCGCTTGGTGATGCAGCTGCCTGGCCTATTCAAGGTTTAGTGCGTCATTTCCGTCATGAAATTGAAGATAGAATAAAAAACTTCAATAAAGCAGCTTAATTGCTTTTATGATTTTGATAAATTATTATTTCTTCTGGCCTCATCTAATTTCTGATCATATAATTTTTCAACTTTCGCCTGTATGTTATTGTCGAACTTAGCTTGATTAACTGTTAGACCTCTACTTTGAACCTCTTTTAGGGCCTCATTATACATTTTTTGCCTATAGCTATCTTCTTCTATACTATTGTTATCCACTTTTTTACCCGTAAGCCTATAAATGGTTTCATTAACTGCCTCAGCTGCTGCCTGCTTTTCTTTTCTTATTTTCTCTTCAGAAGCATTATTACCTTTATTCCTATCCCAAGCGGAAACTACCTGCTTCTTTGTTCCGTCTAATCTTCTACCATATTGGTCATAGTCATATGTATATTGGCCTATTCTAGTGGTTTTTTCTAATCCTGCAAAGAAAGCACCTGGTCTTGACGGAGTATCACCAGCTAAACTTGGTCCAATACCCGGGCTAAATACGGAACCCAGATTGTAGACACCTTCACGCTGATGCATAGTGAAGCCCCCTGCATCTTCTTGTACTAATTCTGCACCACCACCTATAGTTCTAGTGCTTTCTCCAGCACCGCCAATTGCTGGTGTTTGTGTACCCATATTTTGCCAGTTAGCTAAACGCTTAGAAAGCTCTGGAACCTTAGACATAAACGCTCCTGTCATAACATTTAATATTATCCAAATAAGTATTGCCCCCATTAAATATGTAAACATCTCTTGCTTGTTGCTATAAATATGCATGCAAAACCCCGTGCAGCTTGCTGGGTCTGGATTCATAGTCGCAGGGTTTGCCCTATCAAATGCTGGCAAAAATTCCGGACAATATTTTTTACATGTTGGGTATTCGCCTTTTGGCTTTAAGCTGCTAGGAGGGTCACTAGGAGGCTCACCTGGATAACCGTCACCATCATCAAAGCCATAATTTCTTTCAAATGATGTCATAAATGGTGACAGCCACGTTGCCCCATCCACATCGTGGAAATATCTCAAGGCATCTGCCCCTGTTACACTTCTAGTTTTATCTGGAAATATTGGATGCGGAACATCATCAAGCTTTTGATTAAACAATTCAAAAGCCCTCAAGGTATTAGGATTTATTGCAGCTAATTCCGCTACTCGTCCAGCATCAAAGTTTTCATATGCTACCCCTGCTAAGCCTGCTATTAACTTATTTAATTCAATTTTTGCACCATTTTCTCTAAATTTATCCCTATCAACTTTTTTCATCAACCCTTCTGTTCTTGCAGCTCCTAAAGCATCAGCACCTATATCTAATTTTTGTTGGTCAAATTCATCAGGTGCTGGAAACTCATATAATGGCTCAATAAAACCAGGGCCATTGAATGTTACTTGATTTATGTCTTCATTAGTAGAAAAGCTATATTCAACATTTCTTACTTCATTTTTTGCTAGCTGAGTTAGCCTATCAAGGGTTGTTGCATTTCCTAAAACATAAATGAAACCTAATATTATTATGGGTTGAAATGCAAAACTTATTAAGGATGCAAGCCAAGCGCGGAAGAGTCTTTCTGTAGGTTTGAACATATAAAAAGAAATAAATACAGGCGACAACATCATCAGGAAAGTTAACCCCATTAAGGAGGTCGCATAAGTCCATAATATCTGTATAAAAGCTACAAACATTGAAACTAGCCCACTCATTAGTAGCATGGCAAGTATCACTCCACCACCTAACCCCCAAAGGACCAAAGCAACTATCATTGCACTAATGCCTTTTGCATTATCGTTTCCAACAACCGCATTAAACATTGCATCAATCTTTCCCATTATTCCTTGGAATGGCTTTCTACAGGTATCAGGTTCTAGTTCTTCGTCGCAGGGGTCATATATATTACCAACTACATCTTGTAATCTAACTGGATAACGCCTGTCATCTAGAGTTGAAAGAGTTGCAAAAGGCGATATTATTGCTGGCCAGTTTTTAGGGTGACCTTTGCTAATTTGATCTAATGTACTTGTTGAGGCATTATATTTATAATCTTTAACTAACCCTGAAGAGTCAGTTACAGCTTCAAAAACTGGCTCTACTTTATAAGCATTATTTTTATCAAAGAACCATTGCATAACTGGTAATCGAAAGGGAATATATTGCTCATCTGGTACGCATGTAAAGCCTGTTAAACAATCGCTCTGTGGAGGCGCCCAATCATTGCCCCTTTCATCTAGCAATACCCATTCATCTGTGTCTTCGTTCCACCGGTAAGCAGCTTCACCACCTTCTGTGTATAGTGGCTGTAGCTTTGTTAGAATATCACTAAAATTTGTTAAGGCTGCAGTAAATGATTGATGGATCCACGTGAAACCCCATTCCGCATTAACTGCTAGAAAGAATATAAACAACGTTTTGACCAACTTCATGGGGGCCTGCTTGAGAGGCTCATTACTGAGATCAAACATAATAACTATGCCATAAAACATAATATATAGAATTACCATGGCATAAATTATTTGGTACATCCATAGCAATATAGAACAATAGACTCTGAACATTGAATCCAAAATTATAGTCTGAGTTACACAAATAACTCCACTAAATAAAAATTCGCCGTGAAGAACCGCATAACCGTTCATAATTTCACTATTTCCAGGTAATGGACATTTTGATGGATCGTCAATACCCATCAGGATATTATCATAACTAAGGACGTCACGGTCAATTGTTAGCTCTTTATTGCCCGTGTTTATATCAGTAACATAGCTACAAACACCACTCTGGTCGCTGTCAGAGCTTCTACCATCTCTAACCACATCTAAATCATCTCTAATATCAATTGGCGTTTGAGCATATGATTCTGAAGCTGAAAATACAGCCAAGGCCATTATTAATATTATTTTCAGAGTTGATTTCATTTATTGCAAATTTAACCTATGATAATAAGCTTCAAGCCATTTTGCTGGCCTTCTGCCGTGTTCGGCAATTACTTCTTCCATAATCTTTAACTTTTTAGCAGAAGACGATAAAATTGACATTTCACGATCCATACCCTCTAAGCTGAGCTTAGCTACAATTGAATCATTATTATGCTTTAATAAAAATTGTCTTTGATCAGTTTCAAGTTTCTTGATTTGTTTATACTCATTTTTATCAAGACCAAAAACATCAAGATAGCCCTCATCTGCATTTCCATTAGGTAAATAAAGTTGTGTTTTTATTAGCTCAAATAACTTTTTAGAAACTGCACTATTCTCAGCTTGCTCAACAGATTCCGTAGCAAAAATTACAATTGCATTCTTTTCCTTGAGCCTTTTCATCCAAGCTTCAAGCCTTGGCGCAAATGCCTTGTTATCTATCATTTTCCAAGCTTCATCTAAAACAATTATTGTAGGATCTTCACCAGTTAGTGAATCTTCCACTTTATGAAGCAAATATGAAACCATAGGTATGGTTACCGCTTTATTTTGCACAATAATAGACATGTCAAAGCCAATTATATCCTCTACTCCAATACCAGTATTATCAATGCCTGAATCAAAATATTTTGCATATGCACCAATTCCGCACCAGTGGTTCAACGCTTCTGATGCCTTAGTTTTTATTGTAGAATCCCATATTTTTGGAATAACATATGATAAAATTCTACTATTTTCCGATAGGCTAAACACAAGTTCTACCGCTTTATCTATACGAATTTTCTCATCATCATCTATATAGGTTATAATTGTTTTATCTGGCTCAGCTGCAATATTATAATCAATTAAATAACCAAACCAATCTTTTAGAAACTCTCTATTTACTTGGTTGTCCTTAAATAGTAAGGGGTTAATATATAGATTTCCCGCGTCTATCTCTTTTGTAATCTGATGGTAGCTACCACCAAGTGTTCTAATGAAAATCTCTGAACCCCTACCCTGTTCAAAATAATATGTTTTTCCCTTAAATTTTTGAGCCTCTGAAACAAGAAAGTTCATTAGAACTGTCTTTCCTGTGCCAAATGGACCTATGATTGATGTGTGGCCATCATCTTCATAATGAAAATTGAAGAAATAAGGTGTGTCATTTAATGTCCTGAAAACTGTAACTGCATCACCCCAAATATTACCTTCCATTTTGCCTGCAGGAAAATTATATAAAGATGCAAATCCTCCAATTTTTTCAGTTGGAATATATGTTTGCCTTCTAATAAAGTCAAAATTAGCAGGCATTTGCGACCAATAACAGTTTTCCATATATAAATCTTCACGTATGAAAACAACACCCATTTCTCGCAAAGTATCAACCACTAAAGACGTTGCATTTTGCATCTCTTTAACGGTATCTTTTAGAACTGTTATTATTATTTGATGTTCGCCAAAGTCAGTTGGCCTACCTTTATCAGACGCAAGCACATCCTTAATGCCTGATATTTCGAGCATCTTCTCACTTCCTGATAACCTATAAATATCTTTCTGCTCATTATATGCATCAATAGCTTTCTTATTATTTACAAAGTCAAAGCATTCAGAAACTATAAATTGGACTGGGAGCTGAAGGAATTTATCTATCTCTTCTGATAATATCTCTCTATACTCTTTAACGCTGAATATTGATCCATAATTTCTTTCAGTTTCCCCCTCTACTTGCACAGTGTTATATTGAAATACAACTCTTTTTGACGGTAATTCTTCTGATATATCCTCAGGTATGATAGGTATATCTTCTTGCTTGAGATTCATTATCTTACTAATAAAACTCATAATTTCAGAATAATAGACACCTCTTTTTTTAATAATTCCAAGCCTTATTGCTCCAAAGCTTGATAAATCTGCCAAAAGCTTATCAGTATGTTCTCTAAGGATTATTGCGGCTTGTTCCATTTTTTCATTACGCTTCCTCATCTCTAATGCAGGAATCGCAGTTTCAAAAAATAATTTTATACTTTTAATTGAAAGACCTTCACCTTCAATTATTATCGATATATAAAGTTCATTAACAAATTGCTCGTTCCAATTGTTACGCTTTGTCCATTTCTTGTTTAAATCATCGCTAAATTCATTTTCAAAGCTACCACCACAAGAAATATCCCTCTTACGTCTAAGTGTATGAAACCAAAAGGCAAAGTTACTAGTTTTAAAATTATCAGTTATAGACTTTCTAATGATGCTTCTAAGATTTGCCTTCTCTTTCTCTTCTTCCTCTATAGTTTCAAAACTAAAGCCGGTGACCTTTATCACCTGCATTAACTCACCATTCTTTGTAATGATTGTTTCTTCATCAAAATAAGCAGTATAGGGAATGAACTCCTCTACATCATTATGATATTTTAACTCACTTTTCTTAGTTGTATTTTCTGCCATTAGATTATTTGGAATATATAAAGGTTAATAATATCATAATTTTTAATAAAATTCTATTTATTCATAAATTTGTTTCATCTTAAACCTAGAATAGGTTTGCTTTATGCTTATGCTAGACATTAAAGAATTAATAACAACGCGCAAGTTTATAGCAAATTTATTCTATAGAATTTAC
This sequence comes from uncultured Rickettsiales bacterium, assembly GCA_964352365.1. GTDB lineage: Bacteria > Pseudomonadota > Alphaproteobacteria > Rickettsiales > UBA8987 > CAYGRX01. Next base: position 2,272 of record CAYGRX010000048.1, on the reverse strand, counting down.
GGCTTGTGTTGAAGTGTAATATATTATAATAGTGCAACTGTTTTAGTAAACTTATCAAGTGTTTGCATTTAGATGACAGTATCACCTCAAAATATGGCTAATGCCATCAGAGCACTATCAATGGATAGTGTACAAAAAGCTAATTCTGGCCACCCTGGTATGCCTATGGGCATGGCAGATGTAGCTACAGTTCTTTTTACGAAGTTTTTAAAATTTAACCCGAAAGATCCTAACTGGGCAGATAGAGATAGATTTATTCTTTCTGCTGGTCACGGATCTATGCTTATATATTCACTTCTTCACCTTACTGGTTATGAAGAAATGACTATGGATCAAATTAAAAATTTCCGTCAATTACATTCAAAAACATGTGGCCACCCTGAATTTGGCGAAGCTGGAGGAATAGAAACTACTACGGGCCCTCTAGGCCAAGGTATTGCAAACTCTGTCGGCTTTGCATTGGCTGAACGCAATATGAATGCTCGTTTTGGCAACGATTTGGTTGATCACTACACATACGTAATTGCAGGTGATGGTTGCCTTATGGAAGGAATTAGCCATGAGGCAATCTCTATGGCAGGTCATTTAGGTTTAGGTAAATTAATAGTTTTCTGGGACGATAACAATATTTCGATTGATGGTGAAATTTCACTTTCCTGTTCAGATGACCAAGTTAAGCGTTTTGAGGCTTCAAACTGGCAGGTCATTTCAGTCGATGGACATAACTTTGATGAAATTGAACGTGCAATAATTATAGCAAAGAATGAGGTTGCTAAGCCAACTTTAATTGCTTGCAAAACTACAATCGCAAAAGGTGCGCCAACTAAGGCTGGAAAAAGCTCTAGTCACGGCGCACCACTAGGTGATGAAGAAATTGCAGGAACTCGTAAAGCTATTGGTTGGGCATATGATCCTTTTATTATACCTGAAGATATTTCAGAAGAGTGGTTAAAGGCAGGAAATAGGTCAGTTGATCATTATGAGGGCTGGAAAAAGCGATTAAATGACTCAGCTGAAAAGCAAGAGTTTGAAAGGGCGATGTCGGGAAATCTACCTAAGGATTTCGATGAAAAAATTGCTAAGGCAAAACAAGATTTCGCAAAATTGGAAAAGGTGGCATCACGCAAGGCATCCGGAATAGCTTTAGAATATTTAACAGATGCAGTTCCTGAATTAATTGGTGGCTCTGCTGATTTAACAGGTTCTAATTTAACTAAAAATGATCTTAAACCAATCGATAAAAATAATTATGGTGGAAGGTATATTTATTATGGAATCCGTGAACATGGAATGGCAGCCGCTATGAATGGTATGTATCTCCATGGAGGAATTAAACCCTATGGAGGGACATTTTTCGTATTTACAGATTATTGCCGACCTTCAATTCGTCTAGCTGCATTAATGAAAATACCAGTGATTTTCGTTATGACACATGACTCTATTGGGCTAGGAGAAGACGGGCCAACACATCAACCAGTAGAACATTTAGCATCACTTAGGGCTATGCCCAACTTAAATGTTTTCCGCCCTGCCGATGCAACTGAGACATTAGAGTGCTGGGAATTAGCTTTAAAAGAAACTAGCAAACCTTCTATACTTGTACTTACTCGTCAAGGTTTAACACCTTTCCGCACTGAATATATTGAAGAGAATAAGTGTGGGCGTGGTGGTTATCCAGTTAATGATGCCCCTAAACCTGACATAGTTATTCTTGCCACTGGTAGTGAAGTTGAAATTTCTTCTAAAGCTGCTAGTGAACTAAAAAAATCCAATATTCAAGCTCGTGTTGTTACTATACCCTCTGTTGAAAAGCTTGAAGAGCAAAGTGAAGAATATATTGAAAACCTAATTGGCGATGCATCAGTTCCAAAAATAGCTGTGGAAGCCGGAGTAAGGCATGGTTGGGAAAAATATATTGGTAGAAATGGTGGTTTCGTGGGCATGAATAGTTTCGGCGCTTCAGCTCCTGCAGAAGATTTATTTAAACTATTCGGAATAACAACTGAGAATATTGTAAAAACAGCAAAAGACTTACTGGAGAAATAAAATGGCTATAAAAGTTGCACTAAATGGAATGGGAAGAATTGGTAGATGTATTTTAAGGCATTACATTCAATCTAAGCGTGATGATATTGAAATTGTTGCAGTAAATGCTACTGGTGACATTGCACGTCACGTTCATTTATTAAAATATGATTCTGTTCATGGTGTATTAGACGCTGAAGTTTCTGGTGGAGCAGATTACTTTGATGCTGTCCGTGGTAAAATGGTT
>CAYGRX010000047.1:0-10476 GCA_964352365.1 uncultured Rickettsiales bacterium | reverse complement strand
TGGAGTTTTCAGTTTTTTCAAAATGAATAAAAAAATACAAATAGTTTTTGGCCCAACTGCAAGTGGTAAAACGGAGTTCGGTGTAGATTTGGCACATAAATTAGTAAATACAGAGATTGTTAATGCAGATTCCATGCAAATTTATAAAGAGATTCCCATTATCACCAACCAACCAACTGAATTTGAAAAAAATAATATAGAACATCACTTATTTAGCTATAAATCTATATTAGATCATTCTGACATGGCAAAATGGCTAGAAGATTCCGTACCCCTAATTAAAAGTATATTAGCAGAAAATAAAACACCAATTTTAGTTGGTGGAACTGGAATGTATTTAAAATCTATAGTTGAAGGAGTTAGTGAAATTCCTAAAATTCCAACGGATATTAAAGTTGAAATACAAAGTGAAATTCAAGCACAAGGGATAAAACAGATTTATGATAAGCTTTGCAGTAATGACCCAAATGTAAAAACCTTATTAAATGAAGGGGATACACAAAGAATAAGTAGAGCATATGAAGTTTTTAGATTTACCAATAAATCAATTTATGAATGGAATAAGTTGCCTAATAAAACATTTTTTGAATCAGATAGTTTTGATTTTCATTTTGTAGAAAGAAATCGTCAGGAGATATATGATAGAATCAACTCTAGATTTAATAGCATGGTCGAAAATGGAGTTCTTGAAGAAGCAAAAAAAGCGCATGAAGTTTTTGTAAAGTCTAGAAAACCATTGGCGAATTTAAACTTACTACCTGCATACAAAGCACATGGCTTGAGAGAAATTATTGCATTTCTAAATGGCGACATCACACAAGAAGAAGCCATTTGCAAAGCTCAGCAAGTAACTAGAAATTACGCAAAAAGACAGTTTACATGGTGGCGAGGTTGGAGTAAAAGCCTTAGATATGATAAATAGTAAAAAAATAGTTTTAGCCTCTACATCTTACATTAGAAAGCAAATGCTTAAAAATTCTGGTGTTGAATTTGAATGTGAAAAACCTTTATGTGATGAGGATGAGCTAAAAAAACACATGAAAAGCATTCCCCTGCTTGATCTATCTCTTGAGCTGGCAAAAGCAAAGGCTTATAGCGTTTCAAAGTTTAATGATGGCGCATATGTTATAGGTAGTGATCAAGTTTGCGAGTTAGACGGCGCAACCATTAGTAAGTCTAGCAATTATGATGATGCTTTCAAAACTCTAAAAAGTTTACAAGGTAAAACCCATAAACAGAATAATGGTACTTGCATTTATTTAAATGGTGAATGCGTTTTAGAAGTTAAGGATTTTGCTGAACTAAAAATGAAAGCTTTAACAGATAAGGAAATAAAAGATTACATTGAGCTGGATACCCCGATTGGTTGTGCTGGGAGCTACAAATACGAACTGAATGGAAAAAACTTATTTAGTGAAATTAAGGGCACTGAAGAGTGTATTCAAGGTTTTAATCTTTCGGAAATCTTAGACTTTCTAAATACCAAATGATAAACCATCAATATGGTTGTTGAATCAAAAAATAATAGCAGCAATGCTAACTTACAAAATTCTGAAAATTGGTTCGAGGATGGCTATAAGCATATTTGGTTACCATATACACAAATGCAGACTTCTATTGAGCCTATTAAAATTAATAGCGCAAAAGGCGTAGAATTAATTACCGACTGTGGAAAAATTTTAATTGATGGAACTGCGAGCTGGTGGAGTGTTTGCCACGGCTACCAGAACTCCTATATTGTTGATGCGATGGAAAAGCAACTTAGAAGCCTTAGTCATGTTATGTTTGCAGGAATTGCACATGAACCAGCATATAGACTTGCTAAAAAAATCGCTAATTTTACCCCTAAAGGACTAGAAAGAGTATTCTTTGCAGATAGCGGCTCTAGCGCCGTTGAAATCGCTATGAAAATGAGCGTTCAATTCTGGAATAACAAAGGCAACAAAAGAAAAAATAAATTCATATCTTTTAAAAATGGTTACCACGGCGATACAATGGGAGCGCTAAGTTTAGGAGACCCCGATGGCTGGATAGCAAAGAGCTTCAATAATTATACGCCAAGGCAATATTGCCTAGAGATTCCACGCGATGAGTATTCTTTTGCAGAATTTGAGGAAACCGTAAAAGCAGTTAGCGGAAGTGTTGCAGGGATTATAATTGAACCTTTGGTGCAGGGCGCAGGTGGAATGATTTTTCATGAGCCAGATGTTTTAGCAGAGATTAATAGGATAGCTAAAGAGAATAACATAATATTTATAGCTGATGAAATTATGACTGGCTTTTATAGAACTGGTTTTAAATTCGCTTGTATGGAAGCTGGCTTTGTTCCAGATATTATGTGCCTAGGCAAGGCGTTAACAGGTGGAATGATATCTTTAGCTGCAACAGTCACTAGTGAAGAAATTTTTAATGGGTTTTTAGATACTAAATTAGAAAAGGCGTTTATGCATGGCCCCACTTTCATGGCTAACCCACTTGCATGCAGCGCTGCCTTAGCAAGTATAGAACTTTTTGAAAAAGAAAATTTTGCAGAAAAAATTGAGAGATTAGAACAATTATTTAGAGATAAGCTTGAAATTTTTTCCAATCATGAAAAAGTTAAGGAAGTTAGGGTAAAGGGAGCAATTGGGGTAATTGAAATTGACGAAAGCAAAATAGATTGTGAAATGTGGGACTATATATTTAGTTTACGCTCAAAATTTGTAAAACTTGGTGTTTGGTTAAGGCCATATAAAAACATTATTTACATTATGCCAAGCTTTACAATTAATGAGGAACAAATTTCAAAACTTGTTGAAGCCATAAATTTAGCTTTAGACAACTAGTCTTATATAGTAAAGTTAATCGCAAACTAAATACTTAAGCTAAGCTCTTGCAAATCAGCAATAGAATATGGTTTGATAGATGTAGATGACTTATAATCAGTTTCATCTGAAGATTCAGATTCACCAGAAACCTGAACATTATCAATACCACTATTCTTACCCTTAGAATCTTCAAATTCTTTATTAGTAATTTCAGTATCAACAGATTCCCAAGATATTTTCATCTCTTTAAGGTTCTCAATACACAGGTCACAAAGTGCAGTATCATGATTTGAATTAATAGTTATTATACGTAGTGATAGCGCAGAATACCAATTTTTAAGAGTTTCAGCAACTTCACCGCCAATTTGCATATCTAGAGAATCTCTAAGTCCAGAAACTATTAAATAAGCCTTTTCAATTTTATTGAATACATCTTGAATATTTTTTTCTTCAATATTTAGCTTTGCTTGCTGTAAGTTTGTTATTGCGGCATCATATAGCATGACAGTTTGCTTCAAAGGGCTTACTGTATCAACTCCAGTCTTTCTATATGCTTTTATTTGTTCCATCAAAAACCTCCATTGGAATATTTAAATAAAAAACACCCTTTCTCCAAATAATATATATCTTCCCCAAGAATATATTAACCTATCGTGCGTTTCTCGCATCTTCATTAGACTGTAAAAAGCCTAAAATTGAATTTACACTAGCAATAGCTGCCTCTAATGCAACAAATTGTGCCCTTAAAGTTTCAACAAAAGTATCTAACCTTTCTTGCTGGCTAACAATATCACTACGGTAATCATTATTTTGCTCTGTTAGAAGGTCAACTGTAGAGTCAATTATACCATCCTCTCCAGCGTAAGCATCAATTGTATTATATAAGCGATCAGCTAAACCCTGAGATATATCAACTGAAATTGTACTAGTGCCATCACCTACATATAAAAACTCTAACCCCTCAACAACTGAATCTTCAGGGCCTGTAATTGTTGATCCAGAAAACTCAAGATATACTTCATTTCCAGAACCGTCCAGATAGTCTGTTCCATCATAATTTAAAAGCTGTACTTGACTCCCCTCTTCAGCAGAGGTGTCGATTTTTAACTGAAATTCGTTTAATGTAAAAGTGTTGCTTGATTTTGTTAATGTTAAGTCTGAATCACCAGTAACTGCATTCATTTCAAAAATTCTTCTAACTTTATCAAAGTTAGCTAAAAGTGCTGTTCTTAATGTATTCTCATCATAAGTAAGTATATTAGCAGTTGAAACTGTATCAGCAGTTCCTTGGAAATCTGTTATCTCAATTCCTGAATCCGTCAGTGAATCAAAGTTATCATCATTTACACCAGAAACTATTCCAGAAACTTCGTTAATTAGTTGGTCAGTTAAATTTGAAAGAATTGAGTCTCCCCCCAAAATTGCATCTTCAGTAAAGCCAAAATTCTCATCTCTAGCATTTTGCTCAGTACTAAAAACCCTCACTGCGTTATAGGCATCCAAGAATGAAACAACTCCCTGCACTATTGTATCAATATCATTTCCGATGTTTACATCAATTGATTCAGGGCTACCACCATCATAATCAGGAGTTTTTTGAAGCAAATTTAATGTAACATCTTCAATCGCATCGTTAATTGTATTTGAAGATCTTTCAATTTCTACACCGTCAATTCTAAGAATTGCATTTGTAGCATCTTTAGTAGTAACAATCGAAGCATTTGTTAGAACATTTGAGTCATCAAAGAATTCATAAGTGTTATCTAAGCCTTCATTTGTAGACTTAATACTTAATCGAAAATCAAATTCGTTAATTTGAATTATTGAAGCTGATAACCCAGTTTCAGAGGTAATCTGGTTAAATGCGAATGCTATATCATTTAAAGAATCACCAGAATCAATAGTGAAGTCAACCAACTCTCTAGTTCCGAATGCATAACCTAAAGATTTTTCAAGCTCAACACTTTCAGCTGAATCAGTGATATCAATTGACTCACCAGCATCACCGAATGCAATTGTCAAAGATTTATCACTTGATGTACTTTGAAGTGTTAAATTTGAATTAATAGTAGTGCCAAGACCTGTTGCCCTAAAAGTTTCACCATTAATATCAATAGATATAGCCCCATCAGTTCCAGTGCTATATTTCACGTTAATATTGCCAATTGAACCAAAGTTGCCAGAGGTCACATTAAAATTATCAGAGTTAAAACGGATATCAGAAGATGTTAAATTTGATAATGGTGATTTAACATTCGCATCAACAAAATTTGATATTTCTCTAGATTGATATATATCAACATCAGACAACCCAGAAACTAGGCCACCAAGAAAAGTTGTAACATTATCTTCGTCAGCATCAATAATTACATCTGCCGCAAGGGTTATATCTAATGAAGTTTCATTATCACCACCTGAATCAGCAGTAAATGTTATAACTGTTCCAGAAGCCAGACCAGAATTTGCACCTAAATTTAACGAGGTTGTAGCATCTAAAACATTTGAGGTATATGTAACACCATTTTTAATAAAGCTTAAGGTTAGCTCATCAGTATCACCATTATAAGAACCAACAAATCCAGTAATCTCTCCTTGTAAACCAGTCTGCCCGCCAGATAAACCAGTTACAGTAAAGTTATCTATACTAGCAACTATACCAGAAACGGAACCAAATGTAGAATAGTCTGAATCTGAAAGCTGAAATGAATCCGCAGTTCCACCTACTGTAGTAATTGTTGTACCTGAACCAATTTGAAATGTTCCAGCAGAAAAATAAGAACCAGATGCTGCAGTTGTTACATCCGCGTTTCTAGTGTTAAAAGAGCCCGATGCTTGTTCCAAACCTTTTGCGATTGCACCTATTTCAATCTGAGTGGAGCCATCTAAAGCACCTGGGTCAGATGTTACAGAAAGGAAATTTGATGTTGTTAAAGTAGAAGATGATAGACTTGCAACAGTATAATCAAACACATTCGCGTATGGGTTTAAAATAGAACTAGGTGGATTACGTAGAAAATCTACAGCGGACCCTAAATCATTTAGCAATGTTCTAAATTCGGAATATTTTGCAGTTTTTTCAACATTTGCATCAACTCTATCATTTAGATTATCAATAGGAATCTGCCTGGCTGAAGAAGCATCTGCAATCAGAGCTTCTGTATCTAGGTTAGAGGTAATCCCTGTGCCTCCAGTAACATTTCCTAAATTAATATCTACCATAAAATCCTAAATCAATTAATCTTGAGTTAAATTAAACACTTCCGCTAACTAATTCACCAGCAGATGACGTGCCAAGCAGCTCAATGTCATTTTTAATTTCAATACTTCCAGTACTTATATCTGTGAATCTAATTTCATATTGCCCCTCAGTAGCTTGAGAGCCATTATAAACTGTAAAAGCAATATCACTCAAAAATGCATTATCACCAGACGAGAATGATGCTGCAGTTCTTTTAATTAGGTCGAACCTTTTCTGCTCTACATTTTTTGTGTTGTCTTCTAAGCTAGATTTTTCCTCAACATTAGTAACCCTCTGCACATTTGCATCAGCTCTTTGAGTTTCAGTTTGAGCGGCTGCCGCACCTGTTTGAGAAGTTGAAGAGTTTGGGTTTGATTGCGCCGGTGGCTGACTGTTAATAGTAACATCCATTTTAATAACCTCCTAGTTTGTTGTTATGGTTTAATTAGATTTAATATTATTACTTTAATTAAGCTAATAATAAAAATATAAAATCTAACTTGATATAAGAAAAAAGTTGGAAGGGAATGACCCCTTCCAACTATATTACCTAAGAATCTACTGTAGTAACTGTAGAATTGTTTGTGGTAACTGATTAGCTTGAGCTAACATTGCAGTTGCAGCCTGGTTTTGAACCTGAGCAGCAGCAAATGCAGTTGACTCTCTAGCAATATCTGCATCTAGGAATGAAGATCTTGCAGCATCTTGGTTAGCTATCGAAGTTTCGATATTAGATGCAGCAAATTCAAATCTAGATAGAGAAGAACCAATATCCGCACGAAGTGACGTTAAGGCAGAAAGTGCATTATCTAAAATAGATGTAGCAGCTTGTGCATTAGCTTGTGTATCAATGCTTAAAGTTTGAGATACACCAGAGTCATCAACGTATAGTCCAGATGAAGATACAGAAGCGATATTAATCGAAATTGTATCAGTTACACTTGAACCAACTTGGAACGATAAACCACCAGCACCAGAAGCACCAGTACCTGTGAAGGTATTAAGAGCTGAAGTTAGTGAGTTAAGTTCATCTTGGTTAGTTAAATCAATAGATCTAGTTAAACCAGAAATATCGATTTTCAATTGCTCGCCATTAGCAGAACCATCAGAGTTTCTACCAAGTAGAGTAATAGTAGCATCAGATGAATCTAAAATATCATCAGCACCGCCAAGATCAGTCGCACTAAAAGTAGTTCCGTTCAATTGAACAGAAATAGAATTAGCAGTATCTGAACCAGCAACACCACTGAATGATGAGAAATCACCAAATGAAGCATTAGTAGTATCGAATTGATTACTTACAATTGAAACTGAAGTAGCAGTAACACCTTCTAAAACTGTATTAGTAGTTTGAGTTACATCAACTGAAGTTAAAGTTCTTTCTTGAAGAATATCAACGTCTGCTAATGCAGTAGTGATGTTAGCAGCTAAAGTATCAGCAAGCACCTCAGTATCAATAGCTCCAGTTTGAGCAGCTAGACTTAAAGTGAATGATGAACCATCTTCCGCTGTGAAAACTACGTCTTGAGCAGCTATATCACCAGAACCACCATTAGATTCGATTTGATTACTTGTGTAAACATTATCGCCTAAAGTAGTTTGCAATACGATTTGCTCAGTACCTGAGTTTTCATCAAAGTTAGCAACGTTAACAGTACCGAAACCTTCACCTTGGTAATCTGTATCAGTAAAGCTAGATACATCAACCGCAGTAACGTAAGTTGCATCAGCTGTACCATTAGTGCTAAATACTTCTGGAGTAGCACTACCTGAAGCAGTAACACCAAATAAGTCGTTTAGACCAGCAGAAAGAGCAGCTGCACCAGCTTCAGTACCAACATCTATAGAGCCATTAGTTAAAGCTGAGAAGTTGATTTCAATAGTTTCACCAGTTTCAACACCAAGAGAATCTCTACCAACTAAAGTTAGAGTCTCAAGAGCATCAACAGAAGTATCACCACTACCAACGTCAGAAGCGTTGAAAGTTGTAACAGTTCCGTTAGCATCAGTAACATCAACAGTAATAGTACTAGTAGTAGTAGCACCAGCAGTTACAGTGAACTCACCGATAGAACCGAAGTCATCATCAGTAGTGTTAAAGTTTGTACTTGTGATTTGAACATCATCAGATTCCAAGCCTTCAAGAGTATCACCAACACCAGGAACAGTAATTGTAGCTTCTCTAGTTTGTTGTAGAGTTAACTGATCAAAAATACCTTCTAAAGCACTAATTAAAGTAGCAGCATTACCATCAGCAGCAGGTAACCCAGCAGCTAAGTCTTCAACGCCCTGAATATCAACAACGAACTCAGAACCATCAGCAGCTGTAAAAGTAATATCACCAGTTATTGCACCTGGAGCATCATCGGCATTAATAGTATCACTGATGTAAGTTTTACCATTAATATCAGCTGAAAGGATTGCCGCAGCAAAACCACTACCACCAAAGTCAGCATCAAAACTAACTTCACTAAATGTTACCGCAGACAAATCACCTTGAGCAGTTGCATCATCAAAGTTAGTTAAAGTAATATCAATATCACCAGCTTCAATAACGCCAGAAGTTAAAGTTGTAACATCTGCAGTAAAGCTATAAGCAGTACCAGCTGTTGGAGCTACTGTAGCAATGTCCGCAGGGACAGCATCCGAATCAACGGCAGTTGTATCAATTTCACCGATAGTAGTTGCAGCATTACCAGCAACAGAACCATCAAGCAATGTGATACCATTAAAGTTAGTTGAGTTTACGATACGGTCGATCTCAGCAGTTAGAGCCGTGAATTCTTGGTTTAAGAAACCACGTTCTGTATCTGAAATTGAACCTGAGTTAGATTGAACTGAAAGAGCTTTTTGACGAGCAACGATCTGAGTTAACTGATCTGCTGCGCCATCAGCAATTTGTAACACTGATCTTGCTTGTTCAGTGTTTAGCAATGCTATTTCAAGTGAAGTAACTGTAGTACTAATAGAAGTACCGATAGCTAAACCAGCTGCATCGTCTGATGCTCTGATAATTCTTTGACCTGAAGATAGTCTTGCAACCGAATCTTGTACTGTTGAGCTAGCTCTAGTTAGATTCGCCGATGCGGCAGAAGCAGCCGCGTTTGAGTTGATACCTACAACCATAATAACCTCCTACATGGATTAATTAAAAATATGCAGACTACTTGTCCGCACTATATAGTTATACCACAAGTTGATGCTACCCACAAAATAAAAACATTCAGTTTTAGTTAAAATTCGAAATAAATTCAATAATTGCCCTATTAAATTCAAACACTTAGCCCTAAAACCAGCCAATTACCAAGTAAATTAGCAGCTGTTGCAAAACAGTTACTGAATATTATTTTTTATATTAATCAGTTTCTCTTTTTAATTTTTCAAAGGAAACATTATAAATCCCCTCCTTATTTTCCAGCTTGATTAACCCCTCTGGCTCAAAGGATTTTTTAGGAAGATATAATATTACCCCATCTTTAGTATCCAGCATTAATGGAGATGCAGATTTGTCAGCATCATTTATTAAATCAACAAATTCATTAACCTTTTGAAACTTTGGAGACTCAGACATCCTCTCAAACGCCTCTTCAACCTTTGCCTGTATTTGCGCCTCAGACAAAATTTTATCACCCCCAACTTCCAATTTATTTATAGGCTTTTCATCAATAACATATATCTCATACACTACAAAACCCATCACAAGCAAAGCTGCCAACTTAAATACAAGATTTATATCCTTTTCCTTAAGGGGCTTTTTGTTCTTTTTTTCACCATTTAAAAACAGCATAAGTCTTAATCGTTAGGTTTTATTTTGTATCGTTAGCCATAATTTTATCAACTTCTTTAGATTTAATCTGAGCTATCAAGTCTTCAATTTCCTCTTCAAGATCTATTTTTTTATATCTAGCGTTAATGGATACCGATGAATTAAGAACCCCCTCTTTTTTGAAATTTTGCTCAAGCCTTTTTAACGGGTGCAAAACCTCATCAGGAAAAGTTTTAACCATGGTAACAGCAAAATGCCCCACGCCCAAATATGCTATAATATCTCTAGTTCTAAATGTAGTTTTCAAACAATATGAAATATTTTGCAAGAGCTCATCTATCTTTTTTCTACCAAGCCTTCTCCTCAACATTGGGTAGCCATCAATTGATATAACTAACATTGACGCCACAATTTTATTTTCATAAAGAAAATCCAACACCTCATCAAGTACATGCTTATAAGCCTCACTATTCATAAGCTTAGCTTTGGGATGCTCAATCATTTGAACTTCATGAATACCTAGAAGTATAGATTTAATTTTTTCCTTAAGATGAATTTTCTTTTCAAGAATAAGCTCAAAACCCATAAGGTCATTTTCGGTCATTTTACGCTCGACATAGGCGTTCATATCTAGAATTTCATTATTTTTATTGTAGATTTTGAAT
>CAYGRX010000046.1:0-10490 GCA_964352365.1 uncultured Rickettsiales bacterium | reverse complement strand
GTTTGAAGGTTAATCCTATATTAAAATAGAATTATGAAGAATTTAGTTATATTCCTATATTTTGTTTTCTTGTTCAAAATTGCTTTTGCGCAAAGCCTTCCTAGTTTGCCAGGTTTAAATGGTGGAGAAGGTGATAATCTAATCCCTGAATATGTAGCAGTTCCTGAAATGGAAGATGTAAACAATGAGCCTAGCCCATTTGATGATATGCCAGAATTTGGTGAAGCGCCGAGTTTTGATGCCCCTTCCTTTGACTTACCTGAGTCTGAAACTGCAGATAATTTCCCTAGTCTTGGTGGTGATTGGCAAGATGCGCCCCCTCCCCCAGGCGCAATAAATGGTGACGATATACCAGAAATTGAATCTGTAGAAATTGATCAATTCCAAGCAAATGACATTGAAAACTCTGCTAATGATGGCTTTTCAAATGAGTTAGAAGTTGATGATAACTTTCAAAATGTAACTATTGATAATTTACTAGACGAAGATTTGGAGATAGAAGTTTCTAAAGATCAATTTCCTGATACACCATCATTAGGCGGCTTTACTATCGGCAGAAGCTCAGAAAATAAATCAGCTGAATCTGGTTTTGATACAAAGGATATAAATAAAAAGGAGGAAGAAGTTTTAAATGCTCTATTCCAAGGCCAAGACACTGATGTAAAGTATGAAACTATTTCTTTAGAAAATCGAAAATCAAATTCTGCTACTGGAGTAGACAGATTAAATGACTTTGCAGCCGATAATATTAAACGAGCACCTCATAGTCCTGTTACATATTCAGAAGATCAACTTACTGAACATTTAATAAAGGCTGCAGCTGCTGGAAATAGAGACGCAGTGCTGGCACTTCTACATTCTGGCAGAAATGCCAATGCAACAAATAAGTTTGGCGAAACCCCATTAATGTCATCAATAAACAATGGTAATAATTCTATTACGGAAATTTTATTAGCAGAAGGTGCAAATCCAAATGCTACTGACAATAGGGGTAACACTCCTATTCATGTTGCAGTGTCAAAATCGAATTATTTTGCAGTTGAAAAGTTAATTAAAGCTGGTGCATTAGTTGACCCAAGAAACAGAGCAAATGATACACCCCTGTTAATTGCAACTTTGAACAACTCTTTAGATATAGTTGATCTACTTATTAGAACTGGTGCTGATGTAAATAAATCTAATGATGATGGTCTAACTCCCCTTCATATTGCAACTTTCAACAATAATATAGAAGTTGTAAAATATCTTTTATATGTTGGCGCAAATGCAAACATGATTAACCGTGAAGGTTTAAAACCTTATGACCTCGCTTATGGTAGAAATCTAGATATGGCGAGACTACTTGCAGGCTATACTGGTAAACAGCAATTTGTTTCAAATGACTTACCTAATTTGATTCAGCAACAAAATAATATGAATCAAAATTTAGCACCAAATACTTATGGTCAGCAATTTAACTTGCTACCTGCTTCTTTCAACGAAAACAATCAACCAACTAGACAAAACCAAACTGCATGGTGGGGAGCTCAACAAACAGCCCAACAAAATGTAATTCCTGTTCAAAGTGCTGAGGTTTACACACCAACACCTCCACAGCAGCAGTTTCAACAGCCACAATATTCTCAACAAGCTGAGACACAGCTTGAACAGCTATACACGCAACCAACTCAACAAGCTAGTTACACGGGCGAAAACCAAACTAATGACTTTGAAAATCTAGGTTATGAGATGTTATCTGAAAATAGAAGAAAAACTGCAAGGTTAAGCAATGTAGATAAAATCTCTAATAATTACGCACCTACGCAAATGCCTAAAAATATCATTTCAAAAAATATTGGTTTTATGGGTATGAGTGGCAAGCCAAAATCAGATTCATTTAAAGGTAATGAATATTCTGGATTACCTACGCCAAAGTCTATGATAGAAGCTCCTATTAGGAATACTCAGCCAATGCAACAACAAGTATACGCCCAACCTTCAAACTATGGCAACTCTAACTACAATACTGGCAACCCATACAATAATATTGTACCTACCAACGCACAAACTAATTTGAACGTAGCACCTGCTAATACTACAACTACAAATCAAAGAATTTTGAAGTATAGTGAAATGCCATATAACAAGAAAAACTCTTGGGATAGAAATTTGGAAAAATGGCTAATTGCTAGTTCTAAAATTTCTCAGTTTACAGAAACTGAAAAGCAGGTTTGGGAAAAACAAAGAGCTATTTTACAGTCTGTGTATCAAGAAGATTTCAAAAACTCTGTTGAGCAAACTAAAAGAAGGATTATTGCACAACAAAGATCTAGCATAGAAATGTATGGAACCAATAAACCTGTTTTCGATAATAAGATAAACCAAGGTTTAACTGGCAAAGATTTAAACAACGCACTTAAAACTTCATACTTAAAAAGATCTGGCAACCCTGCTATTTAGCTTTTTATAGTATTAAATACTCTAAATTAATTTTTTAAATATTTTCTGGATAGCGTAATCAAGTTAAGCTATGAATATTTAATTAATAAATAATTCATATTATAATGACTGATCATAAAGATAAAATTGACCCAAAAAATGCCAACCCCAATTTGGACAAAAAAAAGTTACCATCACGTCATGTAACAGAAGGACCAGAAAGGGCCCCACACAGATCTTATTACTACGCTATGGGACTGACAGAAGAGCAGATTCACCAACCTTTAGTTGGGGTTGTATCTACTTGGAACGAAGCAGCTCCCTGCAATATAGCGTTACAACGGCAAGCACAAATTGCTAAAAAAGGAGTTTGGTCTGCCGGTGGTACACCACGTGAATTTACTACCATTACAGTTACTGACGGGATTGCTATGGGTCACCAAGGTATGAAATCTTCATTAGTTTCCCGTGAAGTTATTGCAGATTCTGTTGAATTAACAGTTCGTGGCCATTGTTATGATGCATTAGTAGGACTTGCAGGCTGCGATAAATCCCTACCTGGCTTAATGATGGCTATGGTTCGCCTTAATATACCATCTGTGTTTATGTATGGTGGCTCTATTCTACCAGGTAGATATAAAAATAAGGATGTTACTGTAGTAGATGTATTTGAAGGCGTTGGAAAATATGAGGCTGGAAACTTATCAGAAAGTGAGCTCACCGAGCTGGAGGAAGTGGCATGTCCAAGCGCAGGTAGCTGTGGAGGACAGTTCACAGCAAACACCATGGCTTGTGTAAGTGAAGCAATGGGTTTGGCTATTCCAGGATCAGCGGGTGCCCCAGCACCATATGAAAGTAGAGATGAATATGCATTTGCATCAGGTGAAGAAGTTATGAACTGCTTGAGAAGCGGAATTTTGCCACGTGATGTAGTAACCAAAAAGTCATTAATCAATGCAGCTCGAGTTGTTGCCGCAACTGGTGGCTCAACTAATGCAGGGTTACACCTTCCAGCAATTGCAAATGAAGCAGGGATTGATTTTGATCTTCATGATGTTGGAGAAATTTTTCGTTCAACCCCATATATTGCTGACCTCAAACCTGGTGGACAATATGTTGCAAAAGATTTGTATGAGGTTGGTGGTGTTCAAATTGTAATAAAAGCACTATACGAGGCTGGTTACATTTATGGAGATTGCATAACAGTAAATGGTAAAACTATTGCTGAGAATCTAGAAAATGTAAAATTCCCATTAGGAAACAAAGTTGTTAGACCTGTTTCTAATCCACTTTCTGAAACTGGTGGAGTTGTAACATTAAAAGGTAACTTAGCACCTGAGGGATGTATTGTTAAAATCGCAGGTATGAAAAAGCTAACTCACAATGGTCCCGCACGTGTTTTTGATCGTGAGGAAGATGCTTTCGAGGCAGTTAAAAGACAAGATTATAAAGAGGGTGATGTGATTGTTATTCGCTATGAAGGTCCTATCGGTGGGCCTGGTATGCGTGAAATGCTTTCAACTACAGCAGCTCTTGCTGGTCAGGGCATGGAGAATGTTGCGCTTATAACTGATGGTCGTTTTAGTGGCGGAACTCGTGGTTTTTGTATTGGACATGTTGGCCCAGAAGCTGCAGTAGGTGGACCTATAGGCCTAATTGAAAATGGTGATGTGATTTCAATTGATGCAACTAAAGGCACAATTGATGTTGATTTAACTGACGAGCAACTTGCTGAACGAAAGAAAAACTGGAAATCTCGTGAAAATGATCACCAGTCTGGAGCACTATATAAATACTCAAAAACTGTTGGAACTGCAGAATTTGGAGCAGTAACACATGGTGGAGCTAGAGCAGAAAAATCACAATATAAAGATGTTTAGTTTTTAAAGTTAGTTTAATAGTCTATTTCTTCATAATTTGTGTCAAAGCTAGGTTCTTCATTAGCAAATATTGAAGGGTCAAAAACACTGTAACCGAATTTTTCTGGCAGATAAGTAGCTATAGCTGGAAACTGATATATTGCATATAGTAATCCAATTTGGATTAAAACAAATGGAATGATACCCTTATATATCTGCATTGTTTTAATTGAGCTATCTGCTACCCCGCGCATATAGAAAAGTGAAAATCCAAAAGGTGGAGTTAGGAAAGAGGTTTGTAGATTTATTGCAACCATTATAGCTATCCAAACAGGATCAGCTCCTAATATAATTAGTGGCGGAACGATAATGGGGATAACAATGAATGTTATTTCAATAAAATCTAAAAAGAAGCCAAGTATAAATATGAAGACCATGCAGAACAAAACTGCTGCAGGCAAACCACCTGGTAAGGTTTTGAAAAACTCATGAATAATATCATCACCACCAAAACCACGGAAAGCTAATGAGAATATTGTCGCACCAATTAATATGGTAAATATCATGGATGTGACTCGCGCCGTTTCTTTGCAAGTGTCTAATACTATTTTTTTATTTAGCCTTCCCTTTACGAAAGCAATTATTAGAGCACCGACCGCCCCTATTGAAGAGCTTTCAGTTGCTGTTGCAAACCCAGTTAATATTGAACCAAGAACAACAAACATAAGTATAAGTGGAGGAATTGCCGCTTTAAAGGATGAAATAAGTGTAAAATCAGGGTTTTTACCAACTGCTCTAGGGACTGAATTAGGCCTGATAAAACTATATACTAGTACCCATAAAATATATAATGATACCAGAATAATCCCTGGTATTACCGCTGCCATAAAGATATCACTCACACTAACTGGTTCAGAAGCGAAGTTACCAATACTCATCTGAGTATTTTTAAAGGCATTTGATATTTGATCAGATAACAAAAGCAAAACAATTGATGGTGGAATTATTTGCCCTAATGTTCCTGATGCACAAATTATTCCTGTAGAAATTGTTTTGGAATAATTATTCTTGAGCATTACTGGCAATGAAATCAAGCCCATTGTTACTACAGTTGCACCAACAATCCCTGTAGACGCAGCAAGCAAAGCACCAACTAAAATAACACTAATAGCCAAGCCACCACGAAATTGAGAAAAAACCGCGCCGAGATTTAAAAGTAGCTCTTCAGCTATTTTAGCCTTCTCCAAAACTATACCCATGAAAATAAATACAGGTATAGCAAGTAGAAGGTCATTCATCATTATTCCATAAATTTTAGACGGGATAGCTTGAAATAATGAAATATCAAAAATATTTAAGCTACTCCCCAGAAACCCAAATATAATCGCAGAACCACCCAAAACAAAGGCAACTGGGAAGCCCAGCAGCAAGAAGCTTAAGCAAAATATGATAAGTAAAAATAGTAGTAATTCAGGGCCCATTGGCTATATTCTAATTATAACAAAATATAAGTCTTTGATAACAAAGATACGTTGATTAAATTATATGAAATCTCCCGGCACACAAGAATTAGTTTTATTTGAAAAAATTCGTAGGGCTCCAACTGGCTTAATGCTGGTTTCGGCGATTATATATTTTATTGGAACAATGGTGCTTTATTCAGCCTCAAAAGGAAATTTTTATCCATGGGCATATAAACATATAATTAACGGACTTGTGGCCCTGCCAATTTTTTTAGTGATTATGTTAACTGATATTCGTGTTTGGTTTAAACTTTCTTACCTGCTTTATGGCTTTGGTATATGCTTACTTTTGGTTGTTATATCATTTGGTGTTGAGGGCGGGTTAGGTGCACAAAGGTGGCTTGCAATAGGTGGCTTTAGATTTCAGCCATCAGAACTAGTTAAAGTATTTTTGGTGGTGGCGCTCGCTAGATATTATCATTTACTACACCTAAACAACCTTCATAGAATTTGGAGTTTGTTTATACCTCTAATGTTTACTGCTATTGCAGCAGGCTTAGTATTAATACAACCAAACCTTGGAACAGCTGCAATTATCTGCGTTGTTTCAGCTTTCATTCTTTTTCTAACAGGCATAAGCTGGAAAAAGATTATTTCTGTTACTATTTTAGTAATGATGGCATTACCTGTTCTATGGGCAAATATGCATGATTACCAAAAGCGTCGTGTAGATACTTTTTTAAACCCTGAGAATGACCCACTTGGTTCTGGCTATAATATAATCCAATCTAAAATTGCGATTGGCTCAGGTGGCTTTTTAGGTAAAGGTTTAGGAAAAGGCTCGCAAAGCCAGTTAAATTTTGTGCCAGAACAGCAAACAGATTTTATTTTTTCCATTGTTGCAGAGGAATTTGGTTTTTTTGGCAGTATTTTCCTATTAATTTTATATGGCATTATGTTCATTCAAGCACAACGAATATCTGATATGTGTTTAAGCAACTATGCGCGAATTTTAGCTGTGGGAATGGTTACAATCATTTTTGTTCATGTGTTTGTTAATATTGGTATGGTAACAGGTATTTTGCCAGTTGTAGGGGTTCCTTTACCTCTAATTTCATATGGAGGAAGCTCGCTAATATCAACCATGATTGCTCTCGCATTTATAGCAAACGCATACATTCATCGTGATGTAGAAATTAATATTGGTGATGATAGCTAGTTTCTAGATGCCTGTTATATTTTTTAGAAATTTCCTACTATTTATAGAGAGCACTTAAACCTTAACACTTCACATACAATGTATTGTTACGTTAAGATGGTATTGATTATTACAATAAACTGAGTTAAATCTCAGCCTACATCCCAGAAATTTTTGTGGATCAAGAATTATAAAAACAAAAAACCCCTACAAAGTTACTTGCAAGGGTTTATAAATTTATCTTAATTAATGTAAGATTTTTCTAAGATTAGTAAGAAACACCTAACTCTCTAAGGGTTCTTAAAGTGATTCCACTACTTTCTATGCCTAATGTTTTTTGGAATTCACCAATGGCAGTAGAAGTTCTAGAACCAAATACTCCATCAACTCCACCAGTGTCGTAACCTCTGAGAGTTAAAGCTTCTTGAAGCTTAGTAACAATACTAGGAGTTATGTTGTAATCACATAAAACTGGACCCCATGTAACTTTGCTAGGTGTAACTTCCACGTTCTTAGTGATAGTTTTATAAACCGCAGGGATTTTAACATCTACAGTAGTTGCAGGCTCAACAAGAATTTTCTTTTGAATCATCTTTTTAACTGCAGGAATTGCTCTCTTTTCAACTCTTGCAGGAGTTGCGATAACTTCTCTTGTTAAAGTTTTAGTAACTTCTGGTATTATTCTAACTTCTTGTCTTTCAGCTTCAACTAAAACCTGTTTTTGAACAGTTTCATATTTAGCAGGCTCTTCAACTAAGCACATAATCTCACCATCAGTACTACGTCTTTCAATCAAGCCTCTGCCTTTTTTCCAAACTTTTTGTGCAGGTTGAACCATTACACGCTCAGAAACAGTTTTGTATCTAGCTGGTATTGTTCTAACTTCTTTCTTTTCAGGCTCTACTACAACTTGTTCAGAAACAGTTTTGTAAGTTGCTGGGATTTCAATATATTTAACACCTTCTTCTCTAACAACTACTTCATCATTTACAAATTTGTACTTAGCTGGGATATTTTGTTTTCTAATTCTTTCAGGCTCTACTACAACTCTTTCAGCCACTTGCTTAGAAGTGCCTTTAGTTCTAACTTTACCGTAACATTGTCCAACTTCAGCGTCCGAACTAGGTTGGCTTTCGTCACTACCATAATCTTCTGAAGGAATTGATGCTGTTTCCGTCACTTCAACTGCTTCGCTTGTTGCGTCAGTGTAGCTGGAGTCATTATCGTTCGAAATACTAACTTCTTCAACTCTAATTCTTCTAACAGATACGCCTTCTGATACAGGCTGAGTTGCTTTTATAGTTTCTTTATTAATAGTTATAATTTCTGGCTGAACATTAACTTGTTCAGAAACAGAAGGAACATTAATTGCAGAAGTTTTAACACTAGAATCAGCTCTAAGATCAACTTCGACTGTTTCCTGAACAGGTAAACTTTTATAAATAATCCTTGGGGATTCTTTTTTATCTTGTTCAAATAGTGAGCAAGATGTTGTTAGCAATATTGATACGATTGCTAATGTTTTTAAGTTATTCATGTTAACATTCCTTAATTATTTATGTATTGATGTAAAATATATATCTGATTTTAAATTGCAATTCATTTATTATTAAGCATTACCACTGCTTGAGCTGCAATACCCTCTTTTCTGCCTAAAAAACCGAGTTTTTCAGTTGTAGTAGCGGCAATATTTATCTGATTATTTGCTATACTAAGAGCATGTGCTGTATTTTCTTTCATCTTAGTCTTGAAGTTAAAAAGTTTTGGCTCTTCACAAATTATAGTTATATCCGCATTCTCAACTTTAAAGCCTGCATCATTTGCAAGGCTTTTTGCATATTGCAAAAATTGTTTTGAATCTGCCCCCTTCCATTTCGGGTCTTTATCAGAAAAATGGTCACCTATGTCACCTGCCCCGATTGCTCCAAGAATCGCATCTGTAAGAGCATGCCAACCAACGTCAGCATCAGAATGACCTTTTAGAGATTGAGTATGAGGAATTTTTATTCCGCAAATTGTCACAAAATCCCCCTCTTCAAAAGCATGAACATCATAGCCTTGCCCTATTCTAAAACTTGTCTCTGAGTTTTTCATATATATTAGGTCTCTTTTTGCTCTTTTCAAATCTTCTTTAGTGGTTATCTTATAATTTTGCTTTTCACCATCTACAATTTTCACGGTTGAATTTTGCCTTTCAAATAGCAAGCTATCATCACTAAAGTTGTGTCCTTTATATTTTCTATGAAGTTCTTTTATTTTATTTAGTTCAAAACCCTGAGGGGTTTGGATTGAATATAAATCCTCTCTACTTATAGTTATATCAACTTTCCCATCACAAACTTTTTTTACAGTATCCACCACAGGTACGCCAGGAATGACAGCCTTAACTTCCTCAGTTAAACTATTCATAACTTCCAGAATAAGATTCCGTGAAACAAAAGGCCTAACTCCATCGTGAATAAGAATATGTGTGAACTCATCACTAATCGAGTTAATTCCATTTAAAACAGATTGCTGCCTAGTTTTTCCACCAAAAACTACATCAACATTTTTAATATTTCTTGCATAATTCTGGTTCTCTTCAGAGATAACTAAAATAATCTTTTCAATTTGCAAAATTTTCAAGAACCTTTCGATTGTATATTCTACAATCATTTTACCTGCTACTGGAATATATTGCTTAGGGATTTTAGAATCCGCGCGAACTCCCCTACCGCCACAAACAATTATTGCTGCAAATTTGTTTGCATCCTTGCTTTTAGAGGTACTTTCTGTTATTGAGCCAATCATTATGACGATAAATATAGAAAATATTAAACTAGATAGCAATGTAATCTTAGCACCAATGAGTGGGGTTACAGACCCACCATTTCGCAAACTAGTAAAACATAAATTTGGAGCAGGTCTTGTTGTTTCTGAAATGATCGCTAGTAAAGAAATGCTTATACGTGAGAAGGAAAGTAAGAAAAAAGCTGGCTGCGATGATGCAAATGATATGTATCCAATGGCAGTGCAATTAGCAGGTTGTGACACTGAGCTAATGGCCGAAGCTGCTAAGCTAAACGAGGATAGAGGTGCACACATAATTGACATCAACTATGGTTGCCCAGTTAAAAAAGTAACTAACGGACAACATGCAGGCTCTGCAATGATGCGAAATGAAAAACTTGCTGGTGATGTTTTAGAGGCTACTGTAAACGCGGTTAAAATCCCTGTAACTTTAAAAATGCGCATGGGTTGGGATCATGAATCACTAAACGCACCAAAAATCGCAAAGATTGCTGAAGAAGTTGGTATAAAAATGCTAACTATTCATGGCAGAACTCGTTGCCAGTTTTACAAAGGTAGTGCAGATTGGAAGTTTGTTCGACAAGTTAAAGAAGCTGTAAATATTCCAGTAATTGTTAATGGTGATATTAATAGTTTTGAAGATGCCACAAAAGCTCTTGAAGATTCTGGGGCAGATGGAGTGATGATAGGTAGAGGGGCTTATGGAAAGCCATGGTTCATAAACCAAGTATCGGAATATCTTAAGGGAGAAAAAGTCACCGA
>CAYGRX010000045.1:0-10516 GCA_964352365.1 uncultured Rickettsiales bacterium | reverse complement strand
GTATTATTAGAATCTTTATTTACTCTAATACCCTCAAGGCTCAATAAATGCTCCGCTCTACCAACGTCAGATTTTAAGATTTTATATCCCTCATTAATATCAGCAGATTTTTTTATATTAGTTATTTTATTTTCTTCGCCGATAGCTTTATCAGGATGAAACTCGGATTGAAGCGCAAGGTATTTTGCTTCAATCATATCTCCAGAAATATTAAAGGATTTTTCAAAGCCAAATAAATTAAAGTAATCAATCATATATCTGAGATAAATAGCGGTATATCGTTATTAAACGTGAAAAGATTCACCACAACCGCAACGACCTTTTTCATTTGGATTAACAAAAACAAAACCAGATTGAAGTTTCTCTTGTTTATAATCCATTTCTGTACCGATTAAATAAAGAGTAGCCTTAGGATCAATTATTACTTTTACACCCTTATCTTCAACCACCTCTTCAAATTTTTGAATATCATCAGCATATTCAATTGTGTATGACAAGCCAGAACAACCACCTTTTTTAACGCCAACACGAATACCTTCACTAGACTTCCCTCGCGAAGAAAGTAGCACTTTTATCTGCTCAGCGGCAGAATCTGATATTGTAATTGGCGGCGGTAAAGCCATTTTAAAACCTTTATAATTTAATTAAGTTTATTCACTAACTATATTCTTTTTACTTTTATAATTATTCACAGCTTCTTTAATTGCATCTTCTGCAAGCATAGAGCAATGAATTTTCACTGGTGGAAGAGCTAATTCTTTAGCTATTTCAGTATTTTTAATTGAAGCAGCTGCATCAATAGTGTTACCTTTTATCCACTCAGTTGCTAGTGAGCTTGAAGCTATCGCAGATCCACAACCAATTGTTTTAAACTTTGCATCTTCAATAATGCCAGTTTCTTCATTTACTTTTATTTGAAGCTTCATAACATCACCACAAGCGGGCGCACCAACTAAACCAGTGCCAACTGATTTATCTGACTCGTCCATTTTCCCAACATTTCTTGGGTTTTCATAGTGATCTATTACTTTTTCTGAATATGCCATAACTTCCTCTTTGTTTTTTAAAAAACGTTTAGTTTAATGAGCTGCCCACTCAATCGAATTAATATCTATACCATCTTGAGCCATATCCCATAGCGGGCTCATCTCACGTAATTTCTCAATGCTGTTTTTAACTATTTCAATTGCTTTATCAACTTCCTCTTCTGTTGTAAAACGACCAATACCGAAACGGATTGACGTATGCGCAAGATCATCACCAACACCAAGTGCATATAACACATATGATGGCTCTAATGAAGCTGAAGTGCAAGCTGAGCCACTTGAAACTGCAAGCTGACGTATAGCCATTAACATTGACTCACCTTCAATATAGGCAAAACTCAAATTTAAGTTACCCGGATAGCCATTTTTTTGACCATTAAGGTAAACATCTGGAATATCGTCAACTAAAGCTTTATACATTTTATCATGAAGCTTCTGTAATCTTGCATATTCGTCTTTCATTTCAACTTTTGCAATACGAGCCGCTTCACCTAAGCCAACAACTAGTGGGGTTGGCAATGTGCCAGACCTAAATCCTCGCTCTTGTCCACCACCATTGATGATTGGAGTTAAGCGAACGCGCGGACGACGGCGCACAAACAATGCACCAACACCTTTAGGCGCGTATATTTTATGCCCAGATATTGATGCAAGATCAATATTCATTTCATTAACATCAATTTCAATTTTACCGAAAGCTTGCGCAATATCAGTATGGAAAAAAGTTCCCTTTGCACGCGTAATAGCACCAATTTCTTTTAACGGTTGGATTGTTCCAATTTCATTATTCACAGCCATTATTGAAACTAAAAGAGTGTCTTCACGAATAGTATCTTTTAATTTTTCAAGATCAACTGAACCATCAGAGTTAACATCCATATAAGTAACTTCAAAACCTTCTCGTTCCAAATGACGGCAGCTATCTAACACGCATTTATGTTCAGTTTTAATAGTTATAATGTGCTTTTTCTCATTACCATAAAAACCAGCAAGACCTTTGATTGCCATGTTATTAGATTCAGTCGCACCAGATGTAAATATAATTTCTTTAGGGTTTGCACCAATTAGATCTGCTACAGATTCACGCGCAACTTCAATTGCGTCTTCACTTTCCCAACCATAAGCATGACTGCGTGAATGTGGGTTACCAAATTTTTCAGTAAAATATGGCAACATTTTTTCCACAACGCGAGGGTCAGTCGGCGTAGTTGACTGATAATCCATATATATTGGCTTAGATAAATTAACCCCTAAGCTATTGTTTTTATTTACGTTATCTATTTTTACAGCTTGCGTCATAATATCCTACTAATTTGCTCAAGTATTATATATTGTTTATACCGCATTTTTCAAGGCTTTTTTCATTAAAATGTTTTTAACTTCAGCAAGTAAAACCTCAATATCAGCCATTTTTGTTTCCATACCGACAGATACTCGAAGGGCAGTTTTCGCAACTTTACCATTTACACCCATTGCACTCAAAACATGAGATATAACCACCCTACCCGATGAACAGGCGGAACCCGCTGAAATTGCTATGTTTTTTAAATCCAGATTAATTAGCGAGGTTTCATTATCACATTCAGGAAGTGAAAAATTACTAGTATTAGATAGCCTGTTTGCACCCTTAGAAAATATTTGTATCTCAGCTGATATATTTTTTAAGCCTGTTTCCAATTTCTCAATTAAAGCTGAAGTGTGAACTTGATAGTCATTTAAATTATTAGTTACATATTCGACAGCCTCAGCGAAACCAACAATTGCTGGCAAGTTTTCAGTGCCAGCACGCAAATAACCCTCTTGTCCACCACCATATATTAATGGCTGAATTTCAAGACCTGATTTAATAACTAGAGCGGCCGCACCTTTTGGCCCGCCGATTTTATGAGCAGATATAGTTGCCATATCAACATTTAAGCTATTGAAATTAAATGCTACTTTACCAACTGACTGACTCGCATCAATATGCAAATACCCACCATTTGAATAAATTATTGGTGCTATATCTGAAATATTTTGAATAACCCCAGTTTCATTATTGGAATGTATAATAGAAGTTACGAACTTCACTTTACTTTGCTTTAAAGATTCGCACTCACGTTTTAACTGCTCTAAATTAACCAATCCATTTTTATCAACATTGATAAATGTATTATTTAAAAATGATGCAGGTTTAATTACAGAGTCATGACAAATTGAGGTAATAAGAACTTTACCAGCATTTTTAATTGAGCGTAAAGCCATGTTATTGGCCTCCGTACCACTCGAGGTAAAAATTATTGTAGCACCTTCTGCCCCGATATTTTTTAGAATTTTATTACGAGCAGCATTGATATATTTCTTACCCGTACGGCCAAATGAGTGCGTTGAAGACGGATTCAAAGGTAAATCCATAGCTTCAAACATTACACTTTTAACAACGGGCAAAACTGGCGTGGTCGCGTTATAATCTAAAAATATTTTATTACCTTGATTCATTATTTTATGGTTCATTACATTATTTTTTAGATCACCCTTGAATCAATGAATGGATTCAGGTGATGACACAAACTTAACATTAAGCCACGCTAAATTTACTTAAACTACTGTTATTCATGGTGATATTTCTATCAACTATATCTTTTAGGCTTGCAGAGCTTAGATATTCACGAATATTAAAACCAAGCCCATCCCACAAATCATGAGTTAGGCATTTTGCACTATTATTTACACAGCTTTTCCCCGATTTATGCTTAGCACAGCCTTTAATTTTTATATCCTCATCTACCGCATCAATAATTTCAGCGGCATTAATTTTAGAAATTTCTTTCACAAGGATATATCCACCACCTGGCCCACGAACTGACTTTACCAAGCCCGCTTTTTTCAATTTTGAAAAAATTTGCTCAAGGTAGGCAACTGTAATATTTTGCCTTTCTGCAATTTCAGCCAAATTAACTGGAGTCGGGGTTTCTGCCAGCTTATTAACCAGTGCGATATCTACCATAGCCATAACAGCGTATCTTGCTTTACTTGTAAGTTGCATAATTAGCCCATCTATTTCTTGTCGCCCATCAAATGACGGGGTTATTAATTATTTAAATTACCCGCAACAACACACTACGTGTGAAGTGCTGAGTGATAATATTATGAATATTACCCTTTCTTACCTTTAGTTTTCACCTTCTTCTTAACACTAACTTTCTTAGTATTAGTAGTTTTCTTCGCAGGCTTAGCCTCCTGATCCCAGCTGTCAGCTGATTTTTTCAATACACCATCATCAACTTGACACGCTTTAACAAACCTTTGAAGTTCGGCAACTTGCTTAGTTAATTTATCAATTGCCAGTTGGCGAGGGTCATTTTCAGATGATAAAACACCAGCATATGCGCTAAACTCCTCATGAGCTTGCTTTTTCTTTTTAGACTCAATCTTTCTAGCTGGTACACCAACCATAATTGCGTCCTCGTCAACATCTGTTACCACAACTGCATTTGATCCAATTTTAGCACCTTTACCAATTTGCAAGGCACCAAGGAGTTGCGCACCAGAACCAATAATAACATCATCACCAACTTGCGGATGACGCGCAGAACCTTTTGGAGAATCTTTCGGAGAAACACCTCCAAGCGTAACATCATGATATATAGTGACATTATCACCAATTACGGCAGTTTCACCAATAACCACGCCCATACCATGATCAATAAATAAATTTTTACCAATTACAGCACCAGGGTGAATTTCTATACCCGTCAAGAACCTTGAGAAAGTAGATATAAACCGAGCTAGAAACTGTAAAAAGCTGTTATTCTTCTTCCACAGCCAATGAGAAAGCCTATGCAATATAATCGCATGAAAACCTTGATAGCAAAAAAATATCTCTACACGAGACCTAGCCGCTGGATCACGAGCAAAAAATGAATCAACTTCTTCAAAAATTGTTTTAAACATCTTCCTATTACATAATTAATGGTTTAAATATCTACACTTGAGTTTTCGCATAATATATTTATATATGCGTAAAATTTGTGATTTTCTAATCGAAGATTTAATATAATAACCATATAAATTAGTCAAGTATTATGCCAGAAGTAATTATACCAGGTCCAGAAGGAAGAATTGAAGGGAGATATCACCATAATGAAGACCCGAGCTCTCCAGTAGCACTAGTTTTGCACCCAAACCCGAAACAGGGCGGCACAATGAATAATAAGGTTGCTTACAACCTATATAAAAGTTTTGCAGTTAATGGTTTTTCCGTTTTAAGGTTTAATTTTAGAGGTGTTGGTAGATCTGAAGGCGAGTTTGATAATGGCATCGGTGAATTGACAGATGCAGCTGCTTGTCTAGATTGGCTACAAAAAGTTAACCCTGATGCTTCTACCTTTTGGATTTCAGGATTTTCATTTGGCGCATGGATATCCCTACAATTATTGATGAGACGACCAGAGTTAGAGGGATTTGTTGCGGTTTCACCACCTGCTAATATGTATGATTTTAGCTTTTTATCTCCATGCCCAAGATCAGGCCTTATTGTTCAAGGCGATGAAGACAGCATTGTTGAAGAGCCTAATGTAAGAAAGCTTGCAGATAAACTCAATGGGCAAAGAGATATTGAAATTGATTACAGAATAATTAGGGGTGCAGACCACTTTTTTAGAGGCAAGATTGATGAGTTATTTGAAAATTTAACTGACTATGTAAAAGTTAATTCTGAGCCGTTAAAGCAAAGAGGCCGAATCAAGCTTGATAAAAAACGCCGCCAGTTGCCGAAGACATCTTAATTCCTGTAGTTGAGGCGAAAGTTATCGGTAGTCCGATTTTACTTCTGACAGCAAGGTAAGCAAATCCTTGAGCCTCAATCGCGTCGGGGTTAAGCTTCCTATCTATCACTGAGATATTATGGACTTTGTTATCTAGAATTTTTTCAAGCCTTTTTATTATATATTTATTCTTCAAGCCACCACCACAAACCAAAATTGTTCTTGGAACTTCCGATAAGTGGGTAAATGACTGCACAATTGATTGCACTGTAAATTCAGTGACGGTTGCAACTATATCTTCTGCAGATAAATGGGTAAATTTCTTATCACGAATATAGCTATTAAATAGATTATGAAAGTTATCTCTATCGAGAGACTTAGGAGGCTTCCTTTTAAAATAAATGTTAGTCATCAATAGGTTAAGCAACGTATCACTCACTTTACCTGAAGAAGCAATTTTTCCGCGATCATCATAATTCATATCAAAATTTGCCTTCACGAAATCATCAATTATTGCATTGCCCGGCCCAGTGTCAAACGCAAGCAACCCATCATCGTTAATGAATGTAATGTTTGCAACACCACCAATATTGATAACCGCAGCTGGATAAAAATAAAATTCAACAATCGCTTTGTGATACATAGGAATTAGTGGGGCGCCCTGTCCGCCAAGCATAACATCGTTTTTACGGAAATTTGTGACAACATTAATGCCAGTTAAATCTGCAAGCATTCTGCCATTGCCGATTTGCCAAGTATATTTTTTATGCGGCTGATGGTCTATGGTATGACCATGAAAACCTATGAGGTCTATATCTTTATTAGTTTTTCCAGATTTCTTTAGCAGCTTATTTACCGCATCCGCATGAAGATGAGTAAGTTCTGACTCAACATTTTCAACGAATTCATCAGTCGCTTCGGACTTTTGAGCGACAAGTTTTTTTAACTTTGCCCTAAACTCATCACTATATTGCAATGAAATAAACTCACCAAATTCAAATATCTGCAAGCCATCGGTTTTAATCTCGGCCGCATCTATGCCATCCATAGATGTTCCGCTCATTAACCCAATTGACCAATATTTACGCATCATTATTGCGCTTAAGATATTGTAAGCTTGTTAACTGCCTTCACTAGAGTGTCAGGAGAAAATGGCTTAGTCATCCAGCCACTTGCTCCAGCTTCACGCCCCTTTGCTTTTAAAGTATCACCACTTTCAGTAGTGATTACGAGCATTGGAGTGTATTTAGAATTCGCAGTAGCTTTCAAAGCTTTAATTAGCTCAATACCATCCATATTAGGCATATTTATATCCGTAATTATGATATCTACAGTTTCATCACCAAGTGTTTTAATGGCCTTCTCACCATCTTGAGCTGTTATAACCTCAAACCCCTCACCCATTAATATGGTTTTAACCATTGATCTTATTGTAGCTGAATCATCAACTATTAATGCTCTTTTACCCATTTTAATCTCCAATATATATATTGAATACTACTTGAAGATGTAAAACTTTTAAGCAGTATTTGTGTATAAACTGACACCATGATCAGTTTTATTCCAATGATGTGGCTTTTTCACTAACTCATAAACCGCCCTAAAGCTCGCTATATAATGCAACAACCAATAGAAAGGAAAGCAAATCGCTGGAATTACGTTATCATACCATTTATTTTGATGAATTACAAAAAACGAAATCGCCAAATGCACTATTATTCCAGTGTAGAGGTTTAGTTGAAGTAAAAATATTAACCAAGACGGCAACATTACATCAAACATATAAAGCACCATTGATATGGCTAAAACTATTGGCACAGTTAAAAAAACCACGAAAGGAGCACCTACAAAAAATGTAAAACCAAAGAATTTTTTTGCACCGAGATTTCTATATGTATCAATAGGGTTTTTCATATGCACAAAATAAGTTTGGATATAACCTTTTATCCAGCGTGAACGCTGAGACATCCATGACTTAATTGAAACGGGAGATTCCTCTTGAGTTAAACTATCAATAACTTCAGTTTTAAAATCTGCGAATGCTAATCTTATACCTAAATCCGCATCTTCAGTTACATTATAAGGATCCCAAGCATATAGTTTTTTCAGAACTGATACCCGAAAATGGTTACTTGTTCCACCTAGTGGGATTGGCAAATCTAGTTTTTTAAGGCCATAAAGCATATAGTCAAACCAACTTGCATACTCAATTGAAAACAAGCCCGTTAGTAAGTTCTCGTTACGATTATAATAATTCAATCTAGCTTGAACGCATGTTATCTGCTCACTTGAACCACTAAAAATAGACACCACCTTTTTTAGCTGATCTGGCGCTGGAATATCTTCCGCATCATAAATAGTAACAAACTCTCCCTTGCAATATCTAAGCGCATAATTGCAAGCTTTAGGTTTTGTACGTGGCTCAGAATATGGCACTCTAATAATTTGAAAATGCGATTCAGCCTTAATTTCTTTTATTGTTTCAACGGTTGCAAAGTCATCAGATTCACAAATTAATTTAATGTCCAGTTTTGAACTTGGATAGTCAATAGCCCTCAAGGATTTAATTAATTTTGCAATTGTTTTAGGTCGCTCTTTATAAAGAGGGACAAGTATTGAATAATTAGGTAAAGCTGAGCTTTCCAAAAGTGGGTATGAATTATTATGATTATTAATTTCATTTTTTGAAGATACGCCAATAAAGAAAAATAGCACTTTTGAAAGAATAGTAGAAAAATAGAATAAATTTAGAACCAGTAGAAAACCAATCAGAAAATTGATTTTAAACAGCATAAAAAATAATAACGCTAAAAAAACTGAACAGAAAATTTTTGATGCAGTTGAAAACACCACATCTTTACTAGAAATATTAGGGTTATTTTCATGAAGTGAATTTTTCGCAATATCAGTATCAAGGTCTGCAAACTTGCTTTGCAGTGTCCACAAGACATCATAAGGCGATGTGATAATAAACTTGTAGTTACCTTCACCAAACTCCCTATTTAAATGATCTTCTAACTTAGGGTGGTCATGAGTTGTTGCAATTAGGGTAACCTGCTTAGTCTCGGACTTAGTTTTAAGTTCAGTTACCTCAAATGGTATATATTCATACTCTAAATAAAAATCTCTTTTATCTGCCTTGATTAAGTTAGAATCAACCCGTCTCTCATCAAGATTAATAAATTCTAAAGATTTAAATTTTGCATATTCCTGATAAAATCTATATGCCGAAATTTTACCCTTAGCTTGAAGAATTTTACCCAGCATACAGCCAGTACTAGATTGCTCATCCAAAGCCGCCTCAATATCTGAGCCAGTTACAGCACCAACCTTAACGAGGTGTTCACCAATTTTCAAAACTGATTGATTTTTAACTTCTGATTTAGATTTTTTTACCATTTAATCTTCTTAATATAAGACACTTTATAACTACTACCAAGCGCAGTATTTCTTCCAGTTATATCGCGACTTACGCCAATCATCAAATCATAATCACCAAAATTTCGTAAAAAAGATAATTCTGCTTTATAAATATCATAGCCAGTTCTATCTAGTAAGTTTTGACGAGTTTTATATGTGGCCAAAGCCTTTTTAAAAGATGGCTGAAAATATATTTCATAATTTTCAAATGAAAAACCTAATATAAAGTCACCTTCTAGTTGAGCACCAGAATCATTACCCGTCAAATCATTAAAAATTGATTTTACACCTATCTCAGAAGCTAAAAAAACCTTCATGTCATTAGTTTTGTATAAGCTATTACCGTATAAGAGTTTTGAACTTATGAACGTTTCCTTCTTACCAAATGTTGGTGTATCTTTTTCGTTATATATTCCAGGTAACTCAAATTTTTGTTCATATGACAAAATATCATAATCCCCTTGATATAGCTTATATTTCAAAAA
Organism: uncultured Rickettsiales bacterium; assembly: GCA_964352365.1. GTDB lineage: Bacteria > Pseudomonadota > Alphaproteobacteria > Rickettsiales > UBA8987 > CAYGRX01. Next base: position 820 of record CAYGRX010000045.1, on the reverse strand, counting down.
AACATCAACATAAGAAAGGCCAATATTTTCGTCAATTTCAGCAGCTGTTACATTAGAAACAAATTGAAATGAGGGGGAAAAACCAACACTGTAATTTTCATGTAAACCATATTCAATATATGGCTTCAGTTCATATTTGCGAAATTTTGCTTGCGAGACCCTTCTTCCATCAGAGTCTACAAAGGTTTCATAAACCCCCTCATCTTGAGTGAAGATATATTCAATTTCGTTTATCTTGGCAAGCCAAGGCGAAGGGAACGCATCAATATTAATTGATAATGTAGATATGAATATTAAAAAACTAATGGATAGTTTTTGAAACTTTTTCAAGCGAATCATCAATAATATTTTGAAAAGCTTCATCATCAACATTCTCCTCAAGTATAGTTTGAGCAGATGCCACAACGATGTTTGAGATGTTCTTTTTAATGTCTGCTATAGCTGATTCTTCAGCAGATTTAATTTTTTGCACAGCTATCTTCTTTCTACTTTCAATATCTTTAGCTAGTTTTTCTTTAGTGTTAGTGATGATATTCTTAGCTTCTTTGTTAGCGTGCGAAAGAATTTCTTTAGCTTCCTCTTCTGATTTTGCAAATTTTCTCTCAGCTTCTGCAAGCAAATTATTCGCATCATCTTTAAGCCTATTAGCTTCTTCCAGCTCATTTTTAATTTGGATTATTTTACTATCCAACATTTTAACAATTATACTTCTTGCAGGCTTAAAAACTAAAACCACAAATACTAATGTAACAAAAGCGACCCAGAAAGATGGATCTTGAAGAAAATGTAAAATAGTTGGAGACATAATATATAACTTAAC
>CAYGRX010000044.1:0-10700 GCA_964352365.1 uncultured Rickettsiales bacterium | reverse complement strand
TTTTCCGTTGACTCCCTTTCATTAGAAAGAGGGTTGTACTACTCCATAGCTGGAGAAAAAAAAGAGGGCGCATGGAAATGAGTGGAGCCAGATACTGCTAACACTCAGCTACAAACCCTTACGAGTATGTCGTAATTGCGAACTCTTTGACCTTACGGTCGATGAGTAAATAAAATTAATAAAACTTACGTTTTCACTGCTTCGGCGGGTTTTTTATTTTTTAAATCCCCAAATCAGGGATATCAAGCTTATCAACACCACTTGTAAGTTTGGCAAGCAGTCTGAAGAAAGGAATACAAGATCGACCTAGAGTAAAAACTAGGTTGATTTTGTAGCGTGAGAGGCGGTGGTAATTAATTACCATCGCTTCTTGCGCAACCTAAAATAAAAGTTTTGCGGGCAATATTATCTAAATGGCTTTCAGAAGTGTTTCAAAAAAATCTTCACCCCTTAGCGTCGAAATTTTATACCTAGTGTAGAGTTTATATTCAGGACTAGAAATCAACATATTCAGCTTAATTTTTGCTTTGTTTAATTTTCTAGTTAGTAAAAGCTTGTGAGATTCCATCATTTCTATTTCCCTAGTTAAACCAAGATCAACGCCAGCTGGAGAATAGCTATATTTTTGGTTTTCAATCTCAGTTTGAATACTAATCAAGCCTTCAAGATCATCTTTTTCATACATTTCATTTATCATTATGAACTCACTAGAAGACCCACTAATGTCAGGGTGAGATTCCTTAACTAATTTTCTATAGATAGATTTTAATTCACAATCACGAGCTTTTTTCTTTCTTTCGTAAAGTGCTATATTTTCATTTTGTTTATCTTCTGCAACTTCACCCCTTTTTGCATTATATTTCTGCAAAAGATCATCATCTATAAATAAAGCTTCAGAAAACTTTTCATAATATTGCATCAAGAATTCATTCAAGTCAGCTTCAAGGATGGCGTGTTCAGAATCAATAATAGAAATATTATATTTTAAAGAACTAATATCACTAGACATCTGCTTATGATGATTTGCTATCATCGCAGCTGAATCATTTGCAAACTGAGTATTTTGATATTTTTCTTTAAATAGCTTTGCTCTTTCAAACATAGTGATTATAATTTTATTTCTATGAACAAGCTAAGCAAAAAAGATACCTATCAGCAAGAAGAAACAGTGGATAATGCGCCTATAAAGGCTGATTCTCTTACACCCATGATGCAACAATACATCGATATCAAATCTAAACACTCAGAATATCTTTTATTTTATAGAATGGGGGACTTCTATGAATTATTTTTTGAAGATGCCGAATTAGCAGCAAAAGAGCTAGATATAGTCCTTACAAAAAGAGGAAAAAAAGAAGGCGATGACATACCAATGTGTGGCGTACCACATCACTCGCATGAAAGCTATTTAAACAAGCTTATTAAAAAAGGTTATAAAATTGCTATCTGCGAACAGATAGAAACCCCAGAAGAAGCAAAGAAACAGCGCGGATATAAAGCAGTTGTAAAAAGGGAAGTTACTAGAATTGTAACCCAAGGCACGATAACTGATGAAAAACTATTAGAGAAGGATTCCTACAACAACCTTTCAAGCATATACATTGAAGGTGATTTAGCCACTATTGCTTGGTGCGATATTTCAACGGGCGAAGTTTATGTAAACGAAATTGATAAAATCAATATAGCCAGTGAAGTTGAGCGCATAAATACTACGGAAATAGTTATTTCTGATGATATTCTCTCAGACAGAAACCTTAAAGGTTTTATTGATCAAAATAGAGGCAAAATCACCAGTCAAAATAATAACTTTTTCAATATCAATAGAGCAAAAGATAAGATCTTAAGCTTTTTCGGAATAAAAGATGAGGCCACTTTAAGGGGTTTTACTAAAATTGAATTAAATGCTTTAGGTGGCTTACTTGAATATATCGAAATTACCCAGTTAAACAATAAGCCAAACCTAAGCTTCCCAAAAAGCCAAAGAGAATCCAACTTTATGGAGATTGACTCCTCAACCTTCAAAAATCTAGAAATATTTAGAGATAGCGACGGAAAAAGGGAGAATTCTCTATTTGGAATCTTAAACAAGAACCAAACATCGGCAGGCTCTAGATTACTGCAAAATTATATAGCGAGACCACTTAAGAATGTTAAAGAAATTAATAAACGCTATGATGGTGTAGAGTTTTTTATAAAAAATGAAGATATAAAAAACAGTGTCTCAAGTTTACTTTCTAAATTTCCAGACATCGAAAGGATTTCGGCAAGGATTTTTTCAAATAGAGGCAACCCTAGAGATTTGGTCGCTATAAAAGACGGGTTATATACGTCCTTAAAGATATCGGAAATATTTACCTTCACAAAAGTAGAAACTCCAAAAATTATTTCAGATGCGCTTACAAAACTAGGAAAGTTAGAAAAACTGTTTCATTTAATTAATGAGGCTGTGATTGACTTTCCACCACTAAACCTAAACCAAGGCGGGTTTATTCGGCCAGACTATAATTCAAAACTTGATGATTATAGAAATATTAAAGCTACCTCCGAAAGCTTAAAAAATGATTTACTGGAAAAATATCGACGCAAGACTGATATTAGTAATTTAAAGATTAAAGAGAATAACGTTATCGGAATGTTTTTTGAAACAAACCCGAATAATGTTGATAAAATCCCGACAAATTTTGTTCACAAGCAAACATTAGCTAACTGCGTTAGATACACAAGTGATGAGCTTAGGGAAATTGAAAATAAAATTATAAATGCCGACTCTTATGCGATTGCCCTCGAACTTGAAATTTACATAGAGGTAAAAGAGAAAATTTGTGATGAAATTGAAAATCTTAGAATATTAAGTGGTGCAATTGCCCAAATTGACATTCTTTTAAATTTTGCAAAAATAAGCATAGATAGGAATTACATAAGGCCAGAAATTAACAATAGCAAAGACTTTAACATAGTCGGCGGCAGACATGCGGTTGTAGAACTCGCAATGAAACGACAAAAAACCAGCGATACCATTGATTACTGCAAAAATGATAGTGATTTAAGCATTAAGAATATATGGCTTTTAACAGGCCCTAATATGAGTGGGAAAAGTACATTTTTGCGCCAAAACACAATTTTATGTTTGATTGCTCAAATTGGGTGTTATATCCCCGCAGACTCAGCTAAAATAGGCCTAGTTGACAAACTTTTTAGTAGAGTTGGCGCATCAGACAATCTATCAAGAGGACAATCCACATTCATGGTGGAAATGAGCGAAACTGCATTTATTTTAAATAATGCAACAGATAAATCCTTAATTATTTTAGATGAAATTGGAAGAGGAACATCAACTTTTGATGGACTTTCAATAGCATGGGCAACTTTAGAAAACTTAAGTAAAAAAATTAATTGCCGAAGTCTTTTCGCGACCCACTACCATGAACTAACCGAGTTGGCAAAGAGCTTAAAAAACATTGTAAATTGTACACTTGAAACCAGCGAATGGGAAGGAGATATAATATTCAAACACAAAGTAATTGAAGGCATTGCAAAAGAGTCTTACGGAATACATGTAGCACAACTAGCTGGAATACCCAGTCACGTTACAACAAGAGCAAATGAAATTCTAAATATTTTAAAAGAACAAAATAAGGGGAATAGCATTAAAGTACTTAATGAAAATCTACCTCTATTCAGCAACGAAATCCCATACAAGCGGGATAGTGGCGCACTTAAGACAAATAATTCCAGCTTGGAAGAGTTGAACGAACTAAAAAAATTTAAATCTCAATTTGATCAAATAGATATAAACAACACCACACCGATTGAAGCTTTTAATTTTCTTTTAAAAATCAAAGGGTAATAATCAACCCTTGATTGATTAGTTATACAACCATACGTTATTTTGTATCTTGAAAGTCACATAACAATCCGATATAGTGAATTTATATAAAATTTTAAGTAAATTTTATCGTTCTTTTCATTAGTAAGTGTTTAGCTATAAACTAACTAAAGATAGTGCGATGATAGAAGGAAATACAAATATGGTTGATAAGTCAAAAATTTTTGACAGAGTTAATTCATCAAACTTGCCCTTAGATTTCTCAGAATCAAACTTATACTTTGATCCAGAAGACCTTGAATATTGTGTAACCACTAATAAAAAAGACATTAGACAGTATATAACTCTTGTAAATGAAATTTATAAAGAAGAAATAAATCTTGAAAATAGTTACGAAAAGCTTTCTCGAGTTGACTTAAATAGCCATTTTCTTGTAGCAAAAGACAAGGAAAAGGTTTTAGCAGGTGTAAGGTTCAGCTTATATGAACCAATAACTAATAATTCCATGCCTAGCGAAACAAAAGAAATGAAATATAAAGATTTATTTAAAGAGTACAATCTAGAGGAATTAGGATACTCTGAGCTTACTAAGTATGTAGCTAGCAAATCTAGTAGAAATTACAAAGAACATTATAAGCATTGCTTTAGTATATGCAAAGATATCCTCACAGAAAATGGAATAAAGTACATGGTCATTTGCTCAGAAAAAGCTAGGCTAAGATTTTACAACTTTCTAATTAGGGATACTTTTCAATTAATCGACTCTAAACCGTATGACTTAAGAAGTATTACGAAAGATTTAGACTATGATTGCAACGCTAATCTATATGAACTGAAATAACATTGGTAGCTTTTATGAAATTTAGAAATTTAACAAAATTTGCTTTACTTGCAATCACGGCTCTAAGTACTTTCAATGCGAGTGCTGAAACCAGCTCAGATGACGACTTATCTATGTTAGATATGGATATTGATGAATTAATGGAAATATCAGTTTATTCAGCATCTAAAAGACCTGAGAAATTATCAGAAGTAGCTGCCGCAGCATTTGTATTATCTTCCGAGGACATAGCAAAGGCAGGAGTAAATAGCATTCCTGAAGCCTTAAGATTAGTTCCAGGGGTCCAAGTTTCTCAAACTAATGCAAATAACTGGGCTATCTCCATTAGAGGGTTTAATAGACAATTTTCTAACAAACTACTTGTAATGATTGACGGAAGATCAGTATACACACCACTTTTTTCTGGAGTTTTCTGGGATATACAAGATTACCTCTTAGAAGATATTGAAAGGATTGAAGTTATAAGAGGTCCTGGCGGAACATTATGGGGCGCAAACGCTGTCAACGGGGTTATTAACATAATCACAAAGGAAGCTAGAAAAACAAAAGGTAACTATGCATCAGCTACAGTAGGAACTCATGATGATATTTTAGAATTTAGACATGGGGGACATGATGAAGACCAAAATTACTATAGAGTCTATGGTAAATTTAAAGATATGTCTGAATTTAAGGACTCAGCTAGTGACAGAAGTTCAAATGATGACTGGCAACAAGGTAGAGCTGGTTTTAGGTATGACTTAAGAGACTGGAATTATAACCCCGTTACAGTATCTGGAGACGTTTATAGCGGTCAAAGGTCTGGAATTTTACAATTACCTACAGCAACACCAAATTTTGCAGATTCACCACCAAGTTTTATAAGTGAGGCGGCATTTGGAGAGCACCATAGAGGTGCGAATGCAATGGTAAAGTGGAAAACTCCTCTAACTGATGATATTGATGGCGAGTTTAACTCATATATTGACTATATTTATAGAGATTCAGACAGCATTATTCAACAAGAACGAATAACTTATAATTTTGAATTCCAAGCATCATACAGCGAAGATATACATGATGTTGTAGCTGGTATAGAAACTAGGTTTATTAATGATAATTTAGATAATTCTGTTAATGCGATTTATACTCCAGAGTCAACAAACTCCTATATTTACAGCTTATTCCTTCAGGATAAATTAGAAATAGTAGAAGATGAACTTTACGTTACTTTGGGCGCCAAATTAGATTATAATGATTATACAGGAAGTGAATTTCAACCAAATATAAGAGCCTTATGGCAAGTATCTGAAGATCACTCAATTTGGGGAGCTGTTTCAAAAGCAGTTAGAACACCTTCAAGAGGAGAAGAGTCTGCCACTTTCTTCGCTATACAAGGTTCTCCACTAGGCGCAGCTTATGTTACTGGAAACAACCAAATTAAGTCAGAAGAATTAACTGCCTACGAGATTGGTTACAGAGGAGATATTACAAAGAGTTTATTTTTAGATGTTACAGCCTTTTACAATGATTATGATAATTTAAGAGTTTTTGAACCGCAAGCTTCAACACCACCAATCCCTTTTAGAGTTGAGAATAATGGTTTTGGAGAAAGCTATGGTATTGAAATAGCATCTGTATTAGGTATCACTGAAAATCTAGACCTTAAATTATCTTCCACATACCTTAAGCAAACCTTCCACCTTAACCCAAATAGTAATGATGTTTCCCTTGAAAGAGATGAAGAGAGAAGCCCTGAATGGCAACACTCAGTTCATGCAGACTATAGGATAAATGATAAACTTACATTAAGTGGTAATGCGATGTATGTTGATGAGCTAACTGTATATGAAACAAACACAGTTGTAACTGGGCTTGCTCCATTTACTACAGCAACTACAACAACTGAAAAAACAATTGATGACTATGTTAGATTAGATTTAAGACTTTCTTACAAACCAGAAGAGAATATTGAAATAAATCTTGTAGGGCAAAATCTATTAGATTCAAATCATCAAGAGTTTGATGAGCTTTCTTATTCAACAGCATCTGAAGTTCCTAGAACAGCATATATTCAAGTAAAGTATAAATTTTAGATAAAACTTATTGATAGGTTAGATTAATTAGGATTTAAGTTTTTTCTTTCGTGGAGTAGTATTGCGATTTCATCCAGTTCAAGCTGAGATTTTTTTGAAGCCTCATACTCTAACTCTTCGAGCTTTTGCTCTAGAACTATTTCAAATTTTTTAACTTCATTAAACTTTTCTGATATTTTGATTGTCATTTTATCTATATCTGGATTAAGCTTATTAGCGCTCTCTAGTAAATATTTTTGTTTGGATTTCATATTCTCAATATAAAAAGGCAATAATATTTTTGCATCACCATTTGATTCAGAGTTCTTAATTTCAAATTCCATCTGCGAATCAATCTCTGTAATATTATTTAAAATATTTTGTTTTTTATTTTGTAGATTAACTAACTCTCTACGTTTTTCATCTAGCTCAAACCTAGCAATTTTTATAAGAGTTTTTAGGTTATCAATCATTTAACTTAAACTGGCTGGTTACTATCATGCTTTGTATTTGCGACAGGCACATCGTTCATTTGTATATTAAGAATTTCAGCTAAAGATTTATAGCAAAAATCTAAATTACCGTTGCTATCATCAGGGTTCTGTTTTAAAAACTCTTCCAGTTTGGGGTAATATTGAATTGCTTCATCAACCTTTGGGTCAGCACCCTGTCTATACGCCCCAAGGCGAATCATTTCCGCCATATCATCGTAAACTGATAATATTTCTAGTGCCCGTGCAACTACTTTTGTCTGTTCAGAATTATTACATCCAGGCATAGTTCTTGAAACCGATTTCAAAACATTTATTGCAGGATATCTACCGCGTTCAGCAATTTTACGTTCCAAAACTATGTGCCCATCCAAGATACCACGTACTGTATCAGAAATTGGCTCATTATGATCATCACCCTCGACAAGAACCGTGAACAAACCAGTTATACTACCATGCCCCCCTCTTTCACCAGGCCCCGCCCTTTCTAAAAGTTTTGGCATTTCAGTGAATACACTTGGGGTAAAGCCACGTGTTGCAGGTGGCTCGCCGGCAGACAAACCAATTTCACGCTGAGCCAACGCAAACCTAGTAACGGAATCCATTAGACAAAGTACCTCTTTGCCTTGATCACGAAAATATTCAGCAACTGCCATTGTCAAATATGCTGCCTGCCTACGCATAAGTGCTGACTCATCAGAAGTTGCGGCAATAACTACCGCAGTTTTTATTCCCTCTTCACCTAGATAGTTTTGAAGAAATTCTTGCAACTCACGGCCACGCTCACCAATTAAGCCTATAACTTTAATTTCTGCCTTAGAATATTTAGTTAGCATTGCTACAAGCATAGACTTTCCAACACCAGAACCTGCGAACACTCCCATTCTCTGACCTTTACAACAAGTTGCAAAACTATTTACCGCCCTTACTCCAAGATCAACCTTACCTTCAACCACCCCTCTTTTATGAGCGGGAATTGGCTGACTTCTGTAAAAATAAGACTTATCACCTTCTTCAAGCAAACCCTTATCATCAATTGGTTTAGCAAGGGCATTTATAACTCTCCCTAGCCATTTTTCAGATGGACTGATAAAATCTGAAGACTCCTCAAGCTCAACAATTGAGCCAACTGACACATCTACCAAGTCATTAAAAGGCATAATTACTGCCCTGCCAGCTTTTAAGGATACCACTTCCGCTAAAGTTTTATGCTTTCTATTATTGGATATTACAGAACATTTACTACCTATGGAAAGCATGCCCTCTAAACCCTCTACCTCTACCATTAGTCCAGTTATAGAAAAAACCTTTCCGTAAAACTTAATTTCAGGAACTTTTGATAATTTATTTATTGTCGCATCAAGCATATTAAAATATAGCCGAATTTTGAACTTACAACAAGTGCGTGGTGACAGTAAAATAAGTTTTTGTTATAATAATTTAAATATTGAATTATTGATTATGATAAAAAGAAATTTAAAGAAAGGTTTTACTCTAGTTGAGCTAGCAATTGTTTTAGTTGTTATCGGCTTAATAACAGGAGGTGTTTTAGCTGGTAGCGAGCTAATTCAAGCAAGTAAAATTAGTTCTGTTGCAGCGGAAATGCAGAAATATCAAACAGCTTATAACAAATATAAAGAACAATATGGAGCGGCGCCCGGAGATCATAGTAGAGCATATGACTATTGGGGAACGGATTGCGCATCAACAGAAGGCGCTTGTAATGGCGATGGAGACAGAAGTATAGAAGGCTTTGCCTTATCTGGAGAATCAGTAATGTTCTTCAGGCATTTATTTCTCGCAGATATGATTGATGAAGATCTTTCTGGAACTGGAACTTTAGAAATTGGAACAAACTTACCTACCTTAGATATGACAGGAATAACACTAGCTGTTCATTCACTTCAAAGAAGCACCCTTTTGTCAGCAGGAGGATTCAATATAGGACCTAAAGCCAATTTTATAACAACAGCTAAACTAAACTCTTCAGCACAACCATATGATCCACAATTTACTCCCGCCATAGCAAAGAAAATCGACACAAAGCTTGATGATGGAAGCCCTGGAACAGGGAATTTTATAGCAACAGGAGGATCTAGCTGCGTAAATTACTCTGGCTCCAACATGACTACATTAAGAAATGCAACTTATAAGCTTACAGTGACTACAGATGTGTGCGGAATTGCAGCAAAAATGGAAGAGCCAGTATAGAGAACTAATCTTCTTTTTTAATCTGGTTTTTGCTATCAATTTTTTCCAAGAATTTAGTAAAGTAATCTTGGCTATCTGGACTCATAGATGATTCAGCAGCTGATCTATTTTCCTCAACTACATTATCATATATTTCTTTACGAAGAACAGTTGCAGATTTTGGAAATTCAAAACCAACTTTTACATTCTTACCACTAACTTCAATAATTTTAACTTCAATTTTATCATTTATAATAACTGACTCACCAATTTTACGTGTTAGATACAACATAAGCTACTTGCTCCTTTTAAATGCCTCATTCTCAGCATTTTTAATAATTATAAACCCACAATTTATGAGGGTGACATTTAGTTTTTAACAAACTCACTATGTTTGTAACCTTGAGCGTATAATAAATTTTCAAGATTGGGAATATTTATTTTAAATTTTGCTTGATCACTAACAATTTTTTTAGCCCTGTAAGCAACACCTAAGCCAGCATATTTAATCATTTTTAGGTCATTTGCCCCATCGCCAATTGCAGTTGCCATAAATGGTGCTATTCCGATGTCTTCACAGTGGAATTTAATTGCATTTAGCTTAGCTTCCGCATCTAAAATTGGCTCTTGAACAGTGCCATTTAACTTACCATAATCATCAAAATTTAAAATGTTTGCCTCTTCAATATGAAAACCGCAAAAATCTTTAATTCTAGATGTAAAAAAGGTAAACCCACCTGAAACCAAGACACATCTAGCTCCGTTAGATGCCATGGTCTTAACCAGAGTTTCGGCACCAACTTGAACGGTAATTTTATTATTATATACTTCCTCAAGCTGAGCTTTTGAAACACCTTTTAACAGCGAGACTCTTTCACGAAGTGCATCTTTAAAATCTAACTCACCATTCATAGCTCTTTCTGTAATTTCCGCTATTTTTGGCTTTATACCTAGAACATCAGCAATTTCATCAATACATTCTTGATCAATAATTGTAGAGTCCATATCAGATATCAATAGTTTTTTACGCCTACCTTGAGCAGGTTGTACGAAGAAATCTATTTCAAAATTTTCAAGTAGGTTTGAAAGTATTTCATTAACATCCTCAATTGGCAAAACTGCAAAATAAATGTCGGCAACCTTTTCATCTTTTAGAAACTTTACATCCTCAATGATACCACCACTTGCCTGTATTGCATCTATTATTGAATTTAACTCCATCTCATTGAGAGTGAAGCTTTCACCAGAAATTATTGTTGCGATGTTTGTCATAATAAAGGATTAATACTAACATGAGT
>CAYGRX010000043.1:0-10751 GCA_964352365.1 uncultured Rickettsiales bacterium | reverse complement strand
TCTAATTATAGTCAATTGTTTAATATAATTAGAATATCTTTATGCTTAATTTAAATTCAATAGATGACTTAGATGAAGAAACCGTCAAAGGTTTAGTAAATGACAATCCAAAAGATGCAACAAAAATTCTTTCTGGTTATAATTTTTTAAAAGGAGATTTAGTATTTAATAATAAACCTCACTTAAATGAAACTGCTGCAGATTATTTTGTAAGACTTGTAAAGGCTACTAAGGATGCTCATACGGCTCTTTTGCAAAAAGATATAACGGAAATAAATAATTATATTGATGATAAGGAAGTACTTTGCGCTGGTTTAGTAGAGTGTTTTTCAGCAAGTGAGATTGATAAGGAGAAATCACATAATATGATACTTGGTATACTGGCACTATCTAGACATGTTGGCGAGGAAATATCAATGAATAATAGTTCTATTGAGATTAATCCTGTTAAAGGCAGAAAATAGTTAAATTAACATTTTTATTTTTCTATAATTTCACCACGAGGTAAAGAATCAAGATTAAATTTTCCGAAGGAAATTCTTTTAAGCTTTGATACTTCTAGGCTGAATTTTTCACATATTTTACGAATTTCACGATTTTTTCCTTCTTTAAGAGTGAATTTTAACCAGCTATTTTTCCCGCCATCTGTGTTGGGTTTATATAGCTCAATATCTGCGTGATATGTCATTTTTTTGTTTTTCTTCTCATCAAAAATTGAGAAACCTCTTTCGGCATGTGAAAAAATTTTGCAACCAGTTAAATTACCATAAACACGAACAAGATATACACGCTCAACTTTGTTATCAGGATGTTCATAAAACCTTTTAAGATCCGCACTGTTAGTTAGAAGCAATAAGCCTTCTGAATTAATATCTAACCTCCCAATATAATGTAACGACTGAAATTCTTGAGTTTTAGGAAGTAGGTCATAAATAGTTTTTCGGCCTTTTTCATCAGATTTTGTGCAAACCACGCCTATAGGCTTATGCATTGCCCAAATACGCTTTTTATCTATAGTTTTTATAACTTTGCCTTCAACACGAATAATATCGTTTGGCTTAACAAGTGTTGCGGGAGTATCTATGGTTTTACCATTAACGGACACAAGACCCTGTTCAATTAAAGCTTCAGCTTTTCTTCGTGAACAGTAACCCGAATTTCCGATGAATTTAGCTATACGTTCAGCCATTTTGTTTCTCAATTATAGCTGAAGCCTTTTGACCCATAGCCTTTTTAATAAAGAAAGATTTTACGCTTTCAAGCTTATCTACAGCAGAAATTCCTATTCTTCTAGAATTTTGTAGAATTTTGTTATCGTTAGAAAATAAACTATTAAATAAATCAGTCGCCAAAATCATTTGCTTATTGTCTATAAATGCTCCCGCTTGATAAGTTTTAAAAATATCCTCTGAATAAGGTAGCAGACCTAAACTTATTCTTTCATTAATGAGTAAAGTTAGCTTTTGTATGTCTTTAACACCTTGATTAAAACCCTGACCTGCAATTGGATGGATTCCGTGAGCCACATCACCAATTAGCACGAATCTATCTTGGTAATATTTCTGAACATATTTTAATGAGAGTGGATAGGTAAGTTTTTCGGAAACTAATTTTATTTTTCCTAGCTCACCTAAAAGCCTAGATTGCACTTCCGAAATGAAGTCATCTATATCCATATTTAGGTAAATATTTGCGAGTGCATCTGGCACAGTCCATACAATTGAAGACTTTTTTTGTTTATGCATGGGTAGAACCGCAAATGGGCCAGTTGGCATAAACCTTTCAATAGCAGTTTGATTATGACTATTTTCATGCTCAATATTAAATGTAATGGCAGTTTGAAAATATTGCTTGTCAGTTGTTTTTATCTCAAGGAGTTCTCTAAGCTTAGAATTTTTGCCATCAGCTACAATAACAATATCTGCAAAAAAATCTTCACCATTGTTAGTTTTCAACTCAACATCTGACATGTTGTTTTTATATGAATAAATTGATGTGCCGTACTTTATTTCAATATTACTTCTGGAATTTATTTCTTTAAGAACACACTTTTTTAAAAAGCCATTCTCAATAATATAACCCATTGGCCCTTCACCAACATCTTCAGATGAAAAACTTAGCTTCAATGGCGAATCACCATTTACATAATCTGCATCAACAATTTTAATATCTTGAATTGGTCCAGCTTGCTTTGATAATTTATCCCATATCCCTAAACCATAATAGAAATTTTTAGTATTGAAGGAAAGTGCTGTTGTACGCGTATCTTGGTCAGTTATTGAGTCATAGAGAGCTTTAGAACAAGGTTCTAAAATTAGTATTTTTAGCTGCAAATCATTAAAGCAAAGAGCCTGCGACAAACCCGCAAGCCCTGCTCCATAAATGATGATATCATAATTTTTCATAGATATCAGAATAGAAAGAACGTACTAGGAAGCAAGTTTTTTACCAACTATTTTTTCTTGAATCTTTTCAAAAGCTCTATTTTCGATTTGACGAATTCTTTCACGAGAAACTCCATATTCTTTACTCAAATCTTCAAGCGTAAGAGGGTTATCAACAAGTTTCCTTTTATACAAAATATCCTTTTCACGGTTATTTAATACTACCATTGCCTTCGAAAGAATTTCTGAATTAAAGTCTTTTTCCTCTTTATCAGCATATTCATCTTCTTGGTTTTGAGAGCTATCCTCAATGTAATCAAGTCTTTGAGCATCACTATCATCAAATACAGAAACATTTAAAGATTGATCGGACGATGACATTAATGCATTCATGTCCTTAACGTCTTTTGCCGATACATCAAGATCATATGCGATATCCTGCATTTGAGAATCAGATAGATAAGTGTTTTCAGAATTTTTCAAAATTTTATTCTTCAATCTTTTTAAATTAAAAAATAATTTTTTCTGAGTAGCCGATGTACCAACCTTAACTATACTCCAAGACTTTAAAATATGTTCATTAATTGCAGCTTTAATCCACCACATTGCATAAGTAGATAACCTAAAGCCCTTTTCAGGTTCAAACTTTTTAACCGCTTGCATAAGGCCAATATTACCCTCGCTTACTATATCAGTAAGCGGCAGGCCATAGCCCCTAAATCCCATAGCAATTTTAACAACCAAACGTAAATGTGAAGTTACTAACTTATGTGCCGCCTTAACGTCACCATCTTCTTTAAATTTCATTGCAAGGTTGTACTCTTCTTTCTCTTCGAGCATAGGGAACTTGCTAACCTCTGATATATATTTAGAAAGGTTGTTGTCTTGCAACGCTGGTAATGAATAAAAACTCATACTACTCTCCTTTTAATTATGTGGAGATTATACAGGCGAGCACTGACAGCGTCAAGGCTAAGTGACTGAAATTTTTATATATTATCTCTATAGCCTTGATAGTTTTTCCTTATAGGATTTATTAAATATTTGTAATTTACTAATCAAACCTATTACTGGCTTGATATTTCAGCTGCTACAGCATCAACAAAACCCTCAGTTGTCAGTCCAGTCGCCCCACATAAATCTCTAGTACCCTTGCCATTAGCCATTAATTTACACATTTTTTTGTATAACTCATCAGTAAATTCTTTTATATCACCATTCCCACCAGCGAGTTTTTCAGAATGATTCATTGCACCAATTAATGCAACCACTAGCCCAAGTGGGTTTAGCGATGTTTCCGTTCCTTGCTTGTGTCTTCTATACATATCAGAAACCGTTCCATGAGAGGCTTCAAACTCCTTAATCTCAGAGCCGTCATCCGCAACACCATTTAAAATAGAAGATATAAAACCAGGAGATTTATGCACTTGGCTCATTAGATCAGTTAGCATATCACCGTCATAATTATGAGCAACCATTGCGTAACCCCCATCCTTCCACGCAATAAGCTTCATACATGCTGCATCTGATATAACGTGCTGAAGCTCGCCTTGCGGAAGCAAACCCGCTTCTCTAAACTTTTGCTTATAGTCAGTGTCAAAAACATCTTTATGAATTTGCCAAAATGGCTCTTGCCATTTAAATACCGTTTTCTTGGTACAGATATAAGGAGTAACTTTTGCCTCCAAGGCACGTGCAAAGAAATGGTGTGCAAGCTGATTAACTTCAGTTAATGGATTATGATATGTAACAACTGAATTTTCAGGAGATTTTAATTCACGTTCATCAATTATAACTGGCTCAGAACCATCTTCTGGATAAAAAGTTGTTACTGATTTTCCTACACCAACAAATCCATAGCCTCCGCCATATTCACCACCTACTGCTTGCCTATCAAATAATACTGGTTTTTTATACCCTAGCTCAATACCTTCAATATGGATTGTATCACGAGAAATTGAAATTCCGTTCCAACCACGGCGCATAGCACCATTTGGTGAACCCCAAGCCTTTGATAGGCCCATTTGATTTTTCTGCTCTTCTGTAGGGGTTATAGTTGGCTCTTTAAATATAGCTTTTACTTTTTTACCAGCAGCAACAACATCTTTTAAAACTTGGTCTTTAGTATCATCACGATGCTTACATGATAGGTCATAAAACTCCCAAGCAGAAATATCTATATTTGGCTTAATCCATTTTTCTAAAATTAATTCCATACCATAACGAGTCATTTCTTCGCCTTTAATATAAACCATTTTAGGAGCAATTATTTTAGACATCTTAAACCTCAGAATTTTTGTATAATTATAATGATATGAAACTAATTTAAATTAGTACAATGACAGATTAACAAAAACTTAAATTTAGTCAAAAAAAAGAGGGGTAAAATTACCCCTCTAAAACTTAAATGATTAAGTTGTGCTTATTTAGCTGTATTTTAATAAGCAGCGTTAAGTCTTAAGTGCAACTTATCATCAATACCATCGCCTAACTCATCATCATATTCCCTACCATATTCAAGAACACCTGATAAGTGACGACCAATACCAAACCTTACACCAGCACCATATGAAGTTAAATCTATATTAGATTTCAGGCCAGTAGTAGTATCATCCACATCTTTACCATAACCTTGGTCAATAAATAGGAAACCTTGCAATCTATCCCTAATATTAGTTCCGATATAATCATCAAAAACAGAAACATAAGGTGATGACAACTCAGCAGAAGCTATGAAACCTTTATCCCTTCTAAGAGAATTATTAGAGAAACCACGAACAGAACCAGGGCCACTAATTGCCATTTGCTCAGATGAAAGAAGTTTATTAAAGGAATATTGAGCTCTAAAAATCCCCCCTAAAGATATACCAGTATCATCCTCAGTGTATCTAGATTCATACAAACCCTTCCAATATAGGTAATCAGGACCAGCTTTATCTCTAACTTGGTTAAACTGCTGCTCCGTATTGTTACCAGTTATATCACCAGGCGCCCAAACAACAGTAGAGCTTAATAAATTAAGGGTAGTTGTTGATGTTTTTGAACCTTCATATGTACCATAAAATTGGAAAATTTCTGGTTCAGTAGTAAATACGCTAGTTCCACCAAATTCAAGGTTATTCTCTAACCTTTTATAATCTGTACCAACACTAAGTGATTGAGTAAAACCACGAAAACCATAATCATATAAAGGCATCTCATAATCAAGGTTAGCTATAATATTAGTTCCCTCTTGATCAAACGGTGTTCCAGCTATACTAAGTTCTGATTCAGATATACTAGCAGATAAGCTAAGTCTATGCCTCCAATCAAATGGTATTTTATATTGAAGCGTATGAGAGTTAAAGCTATCAAAATTCAAGCTTGTTCCATAACTATATATCAACTCATGGTCTAAGCCGAATAAATCACCATAACTAAAACCTACATAAGATTGGTCTTCATCAGTAGCTTCTGATCCATAATTGTCATAGCCAGCAAAGACTCTAAATGGATATATATCTTTAGTTTCAAAAATAACATCCGTCGTTCTTGGTCTGCTTCCAGGCTTGAATATTGTATCAACCTGACGATAAGGATAACTGTTCATCCAACGAAGATCTTTTGAAAGAATGTCCGACCAGATATAGTCACCAGATTCAGACCTATTCCATTTCAATATCTCATCATCTTCGTAATACTCATTTCCGTTTACAATAATTTTATCAATTACTGCACGAGAAACCAAACCTACTACAAAACCATCAGTAACGTCTTGCTCAGGGAAATAAACATCAACAACTGGTTGGTTTTTATCTCTCATAAATACTATTACATCACGAATTACCTTATCAAGAAGCTCATCATTAATATATTCACCTTCATAAGAATTTAAACGAGCGTTTATTTCTTCATCATCAGTAAGTATAGGTAGATCCCTAAAGTAAGTACCAGGAGTTTTAAAAATGCCATTCATTTCACCACGGAAATATTCAGGAGTTGTAATTAACAAACCTTTTACACGAGGAAGACCTTCAAGAGCTGGATCTACCCATAGGCCACATTTCTCGGCTTGAACAATTGGATTACCATTGTGAAGGTTAATATAGTAGTGAGTTTTTCTACCTTCTAAATAACTTCTAGTATCACCAAACCTAGCAGACTTTTCATTTTCATCTTCAAGGCCATGCAAAACCATTCTATCGGCGCCTTCAGGGAGATATCTATCACAAAGCTCATCATACGAGCCTGCAAGTGCAGAATTAGCATTTATAAGTAAAATAAACGAAAAAATAGATAGTAATAAAGCTTTCATAAGTGCCTGTATTATATGGTTTTAACAGATTTTAATATATATAATGTGAGTGTCTACATTAATTATTTGTTGCTGTAAAGAAAAAACCCCCCTGAAATCTAATTCCAGAAGGGTTTTTTAACTTACATAGTGTTAGTTAATTAATTAAAGACGACTTGTAACTGCTGTGATTGGACTAACAATTAATTTAGCAATACCCTGAATACCACCAGTTATAGTTCTATTCAATAAAGTTTCCTGAACTAATATAAGAGGTATTGAGAATGCCGTAGCGAAAAGTTCTTTAGTATTTCTATGAGTATCTACATTATCAGTACCTGAGAAGGTAACTATTTCCTGCTGTCTAAAGTCCTCAGATGAACCTGAAGCTAAAGTTTCTTCCCCTACATCTTGCGCACCACCTTCACCAGAAAGATTGATTGAATAAGTTTTTCTGTCATCAATTGCACTTATGAAATTTTCACAAGCTGGATTACCAGATTCCTCTTCACAACCAGATACAGTTGCACCAAAAGATGGATTGTTTTTATACAAAACTCTAAAAGGTCTGTTACCAGAACTACCGTTAGTTGCTTGGTAATAAGTTAACCATTGCTCAATTCCAGTATTAGCAAATTCTTGACCTGGAGTAAATGTATTGCCGTTAATTGTACCATCAATTGAGTTTTGAGGTTGCGTTGAAGTATATAGAGCTACAGCGCCTCCAGAGTTTATGGTCGCCGTTGAATCCATAACCAATTTACCATCACCAAAACCAGTGTTGTTATTTAAGTTATCTAAAATTGCAATCGGCTCTTGCTCATCAACAACAATTGTAACTTTACCAGAATATGCAGCTTGCTCAGCAGGTGTGTTATCTGAAATATCACCAGTTGAATCAATAGTTACACCAGGTGCAATTGTAGTATCTCTTTGCGATACTATTAAAATATCACCATTACCATTTTGCTTTCCAATTGTTGGGATGTCTAAACCACTAGTAATGTCAAAATCAATTAAGTTATCACCATTTTGAATTTCAACATAATTACTGACATCTAAAGTTCCACCTTCAAAAGTAGTTTCAAAATCATCAAAACCATTTACTTGGAACCAGTTATAGATTGCGTAATCTCTATTATAAGTAAAGTTTACTTTATCTTTAGTAAGATCAACTCTATCACCGTTTAAGTCTTTACCACTTTGTATTGTAACACCACAACAAAGATCTAAATTAGTACCGTCTGCAAATGTTACTGTACCAGAATTATTTTCCCAGCCACTACCGTTTAGGAAAGATAAAGAGTTATAAGGGCCTCTATGATCAACGAAATCATTCGTGTTATCATCAAAAGATGCTGCATTCATTGCAAATGCGCCAGTTACTCTATAATCCTCATCTACATTAATATTTTTAGCATTAATAATTAATGTTTTATCCGAAATATAATCTTCATTTGTACCTGCAACATTAAGGTCAACATTTTCAAAACCTAAAATTTGAGTGTTACCAAATTCAGAGCCATAATCATTTATTGCAACGTTAGTTCCAAAATCAGTTCTGTCACCAGATGAATCTTTACCTGAACGAGCATATATATTTTTCGCTTGTATTTCAGAGTCACCATTGAAATTAATTACACCATCACCAGACTTCCAGTTACCTGCATTTCCACCAGAAAATGGATCATCCATAGCTGCGTTAAGGTTAACACTACCTTGTTGGCCTGATCTAAGTTCGGTTCCCGCATTTACATTAATGTCTCTACCTGCCAAAGCTATGTAATCTGCATTTGCAGCTGATGCACTTGCATCAATAGCTACACCATTTAGGTTGATATCTCTGTGTGCGCGCATTGTTAAGTTGTTATTAGAATTCCAAACAATGTTTGCATCTACATTTATATCACCATTGCCTGTACCAGCGTTAGATGTTTGAAGCGATAAATCGCCTGAATTATTTAGATATGTCTGAACATCTTGGTTGTAAACAGTATTAGCTGAATAGGTACCAGAGTTAATAGTAGTGCTTGAACCATTAATTATGTTCATGTCAGAAGGGTCAAGAAGTAATGAATCAGCTTTTACATTATCATACCAAGCACCTTGCAATGTTAAATTTGTTTTACCAGAGACTTCAGCATCTTTAGCAGTTAAATTTCCACCAAAAATTGTTGAGTCATCCGCCCAAACTACAGCTTGGTTAGTTGCATTGATATTTGCGCCAGCTTCAACACCAGTATTTTTAGAAGCAAATTTAAATGATGCAGGAAGATTAGCACCACCTTGGTAATAACCACCAACATTTGCATTATTTGCAGAAACTGAAGAGCCTGATCTTAAAATAGTAGCATCAGAGCCAATAAGATTCGCTGTGCCACCTGCCTGAACTGAACCAGAATTTGAAACAATTCTACCGTTCACAACTGAGAAATCATTATTTTGACCACCACCATTCATAGCAAGAGCCATAGGGTTAACGTCAACTGCCTCTGAATTATGTTTTACAAAATCTTGCGTTGATACAACTTGGAATTTCGTACCATTATTGTCATCAACAATCATTACAACATCATCTGCTGCAACAAGATTTACATCTCCACCAGCTTTAATTACACCTTCGTTAAATACTGAACCACCGATTAAATATACACTATCACCAGATTCTACAGTACCAAGATTTACAATTGCAGCATCACTTCTACCAGAAAAGGCAAGATCCCCACCATTCATAAAATCAACATTTGAAACATCACGAGTTGAACCAACAAAAGAACCGCCAACTGAAACTTGTCCATCAGGACCAACAGTTACACCATTTTCATTTATTACATAAACAGAACCAGTAGCGTTTAAACTACCTAAAATTTCAGAAACACTTTGACCAACAACCCTATTAAGAGTTGCACCAGATCCATTCATAAAATTAACGGCTTCATTAACACCAATTGAGAAACCCTGCCAGTTAATGATAGCATTTTGAGTATCTTGGTTAATATTTGTAACTGAACCATCAGTATTTATAGTTGCGCCACCCGCAACAACATTCCCACCATCAGGACCAGCCTCAGCATTTGAAACTGCCATAGTCAAAACCATTAAAGAAGCAAAAACTGCATTACAGACATTTTTTTTCCTTTTAAATATTCTACAAGAAATTTTATTCATTATTTTAGCTCTATTGATTCTGTGGTTCATTGGTAGCCCCCTTTAATTTTAGCGCTTTTATATACAAAATATAACATATATGCAACAATTTTAGTTATAAAACTGGTGCTTAATGTGTATTTTGATACTAAAACATATAACTTACAATATTTATTATACACGCAAAAGGTTAATAAAAGGTTAATGGCCTTTATAAATATTATAAACAAATAATACAATAAATATGCTTAAAAGCCTTATAAAAAGAGACTTTACGCTCATTTTTAGTAATAAACTGGAAATTGCACAATTAATAATTTTTTTGGCAATTGTTAATTTTATTTTTTCCTTTTCTTTATCACAAGTTCAAAACGACTTAAAATACCCAATTTGCGTTGCCGTAATTCTTGTAAACCAAATTATATCAATGAATTTAGCCAAAAGATGGATATTTGAAAGGGATTATGAGATAGGAATCTTACAACAAATTTACTTAAGCAAGGCGTCTAACAACAGCCTAGTATTAAGCAAAGTATTTTCCAATTATTTATTATTTGGATTGCCTATCGCTATATTCGCCCCGATTACAGTTTTATTTTTTAATTTAGAAACACTACAAACCCTTAATATAGTTATATGCGTTGTTATAAGCGGAGTTTTAATATCAACCGTCAATGTAATGCTTTCAGCCTTAACTTTAGGGGTAAAGAATGGTGGAATAATTTCAATTATTCTTTCAATACCCTTGCTTATGCCAGTTTTAATATTAAACTCAGCTTTTCTTCTTTCCACCAACCAAAATCTAGAAAATTTAATTAGTGGAAGTTTAGGCCTAGAAATTACCTTCTATATATTGGCTCTATTTGCAACTAAGATCGGCGTAGCATCAGCTTCATCGGACTAGTTAATGAAGTTTCTTTTTATCTTTTTTAGGTGTTGAAGTTACT
>CAYGRX010000042.1:0-11009 GCA_964352365.1 uncultured Rickettsiales bacterium | reverse complement strand
AAGAGATACCAGCCATATATTTTAACAGAAACTCATTTCCTGTCGCCATAATTTGCGAGACTCTTATCAAAATTTTTCTATTCCAAAAGAAAATATGAAAAACCACCTCAATGAAAAACATCCATATAAAGAAGGTAATATTAAATAATATTGTGCGGATCAGGTTCATTCTCTTATAATAGTGGCTTTCGGCGGATCGAAGACAGTAAATTCTTTGCTTGTTTCTCTCTTGATAAGATCCAACACTTTATTTAATCCTCTTATGTTTATTGCGAGAGCTTTTACTATAGATTCATCTGGCCTTTTTATTACCGCACTACTCTGACCTGAAATTGATGAAATCTGGTCTCTTAGATTAATGAACATCTTACCTAAAGCATCTTTAGGTAGATAATTTTCAGCGCCTTCTTTAAAATCATTTATATTAATAACTTTCATGAAATCCATTATTTCATCTACATCAAATGTAAGAGGAGTTATTGGCCTATCAAAACTCATTTTTAAAACAGATCCAGATTGTATTCCATTTGTTTTATTTCTTCTACCACCAACAATCAAATTTTCAAAAAATTTATCATAGTTAACTGTAACTTTAAAAAAATCATGCTGAAATCCATCTTCTTCCAGATATTTAGAATTGCCATAGTCTTGAGAGAGTGCAGCTTTAAAAACCGCATTTGTAGAAACTCCAATAGAATTTTTAGTTTTAAAAGTTATCTCCATTGCAGCTCTAGATGATTTTGTTTCAACAGATGTAATGTTAATTTTCCTCTGAGAAAAATAGGCACCAAGAGAACCTTGCAAAAGAGAGGTAAGAGACATAATATCTCCAGTCTTAGTAGAACCTTCTCTAGGTTTTATTAGGGCTAAACTGTAAGGATTTTCTTTATCAAAATAAAAACTTTTAGACATAATTAACTACCCCCTAACCTGACCGTTGCCTTTAACTATATATTTAAAAGTGCAAAGTTGCTCTAACCCAACTGGCCCTCTTGCATGCATTTTACCAGTTGCTATACCTATTTCTGCACCCATACCAAATTCACCCCCATCAGCAAATTGAGTCGATGCATTTAACATTACAATTGCACTGTTAATTTCATTCAAAAATTGTTGTGCTGCGGTTGCATCTTCTGCAATAATAGCATCAGTATGACCTGATGAATGTTCTTGAACGAAGGAAATAGCTTCATCAATATCTTCAACAATCTTAAGTGAGACTATTGAGTCTAAAAATTCAGTGTAAAAATCCTCATCCGTGGCGATCTTAATTCTATTATCAATAGAAACAGAAAGGCTATCGCCTCGGATTTCACAATTTTTAGCTATTAGTGAATCAACAATTTTTGGAACAGCAACTTCAGCAATTTTCTTATCAACAACAATAGATTCCGTAGCTCCACAAATGCCTGTTCTACGCATTTTAGCATTAGTTATTACCGCAACTGCCTTATCAATATCAGCAGATTCATGAACATAACTATGACAATTTCCATCCAAATGCTGAAATGTTGGTATTTTTGAATCATTTATAATTCTTTGAATTAAACCCTTTCCACCACGAGGAACAATAACATCAATATAGTCTGAAGCATTAAGCATTACACCAACTGCCTCACGTTCCTTATAAGGTATTAGTTGAATTGCATCCTCTGAAATACCTGCCGCACGAAGACCATCTTGCAAACATTCCATAATAGCAGTTGATGAGAAAAAGCTTTCAGAACCACCACGAAGAATTGCTGCATTACCTGACTTTAAACAAAGCGCACCCGCATCCGCAGTAACATTTGGACGGGACTCATAAATAACACCAATAACACCAAGAGGGGTAGCAACACGCGAGATATCCAATCCATTTGGCCTTCCCCAGTTAGCAAGAACTCTACCAACAGGGTCTGGAAGCTCTGCAATTGCCTTTAGACCATCTGCCATTGCCTTAATTCTTGACTCATCAAGCTTTAAGCGATCTAAAAATGCGCCAGAAGTACCACCCTGTTGAGCAAGTTTCATATCTTTTTCATTTGCTTTAAGAATTTGGGACGTATTTAATAACAAGCTTTTTGCGCCCTCAAGCAAAGCTTTATTTTTAGATTCAGTAGAAGCTATTGCCAGTTTATTTGAAGCAGCTTTTGAAGAAGCACAAATTTTTATCACCTTTTCTTCTATTGAAGTTTGTGAATTTAAATTATCCATTTCCTTAACTTTTAAACTATTACTCATTATTAACCTAATAATTTTTATTTTAGAATTACTAATGTATCATATTTAGATACTAACTACAAGAAAGCTAGACCTTAAGAATATTTTTCTTAATTTCTAGGCTTCAGGGCCTACCAAAAGTAATTAACAGTATATTCTAGTATAACCTTAGACTTTGGACTAACTGTAATTGGAAATTCAACAGCATTTGCCGATGTTTTTTTATAGCTATGTGAAGAATTAGAAATTTTCCAATTTTGGTTATAAATATTTTCATTTACATAAATTTTAGCAGGTTCTGACTTTGAATTACTAAGTTCAACTTCAACCTTATAGCTACCAGTACGCCTTGTATTGTCGCGCTTATTGTCTATTTGTCTTCTTTCAGCCGTAAGATCAAAAGCCCTGCCAATTTCAATCTCTATTTCAGAATTAACAGCTGAATGACTGATTTTAGCTTCACCTGATTTTTCATAATCACCAGAAGAGTCTTTTTCAAACACTGTAACCTTACCAGCTGGAAGAGGTATAGCCAAGTTTGAGTCTTGGTCGTTAATTATTTTAACAATAGATTTAATTTCATTTCCATTTCTACTAGAATCAAAAACATATTTTTTACTTACTATTATTGACTCTTTATCATTATAAATTTTAATTTTTTTGTGTGAAAAAGGCTCAACATCAAACTGCCTAGATAGCTTATACATTTGATAATCAGAAAAACTTTCTTGATTCATTTGTGGAGCGCCAGCAGTTTCCATAGCATCCATTGAAACTGCTCTGGCTGCATATAATTTAGGTGAATTGTTTTGAACTTCATTAACCTTGCCTGCAACTAACTTTAACTCAGCTCCCTTAGCGTCAATATTGGTATTATTATATATATTAGACCAAGACTCTAACTTCCCCGTATATAATGAACCAGCCTTTTCAAGATATAGGTTATAGTCCGCAGACCAGCTAATACCTTCTGTTTTATATGAATACTCAATTACATCATCAGACTCTAATTCGCTATCTATAAGCCATTCAACTTGATTTGAACCACCATCACTTTTTCTATCCGCTAAAATTATTGAAGAATAGCCATTTATTACTCTCAAGCGGTCATCTTCTTTTATAACTAAGTTAGGAGAGTTTGAAACTAGCATCCCTCTATGGTACATAGTTCTATCACCTGCAACTTGCTCAACTTCAATTTCCTGACCAATTGTTTCCTCCATAACGGCACCCAAATTAAACACCGAAGATTTAAATTTTTGTTCAACAATAGACTTGTCATTAGATAGGTTTTTTAACAAAATTGACGCTGGATCAACTTTAGTTGGAAGCTTGTCAATTGTGATTGTGTTTAAACCTTCAGTAAATTCAAAAATTTTACTTTTATTTATAACTGCACCACCTTGAATATTAGAGCCATTATAAAGAGGCCTATAGTTCCAAGTGTCTGGTGTATTACCATATATGGTTATAGATTTTGTAAGCTCATCATTTGCTGAAAATGCAAAAATTGGCGTTAGAGCGGATGCTATAACTAGGGATGATAATGTAAAATGCTGTGTAATTTTTTGAATTTTAGTATTTTTCATATTTTTTACTTACCCATGATAATTTAATCATAAAGTTTAATGAATCTACAACGAAAATGGAACATTATTCTGCATTTCATCTAATTTAAATTAGACTAGCTAGCCTTACCAACTATCCAACCACCACCGAGAACACGTGTATCATGATACAACACGCAAGCCTGACCAGGCGTTATTGCACGTGCTGATTCGAATAAAGCTATTTTGCACTCACCTGAAAAATTACCTTCACTATCTTTTAATGGAATAATTTTTCCCTTCTTACGACTTGCTAGCGAACGTAGCTTAACCTCAACCTCTATACCATCTAAAGGAATGTTTTCCCCTTCACCAATCCAGTTGAGCTCTTTAATTAGCAAAGAGTTATCAAACAAATATTCTTCTTCACCGATGAAAACTTGTTTAGTTTCTGGATCAACTTTAATAACGTATAAAGGCTTCGCAAAACCGCCGCCCAAGCCTTTACGTTGACCACGTGTATAATTTATCACCCCCTCATGATGGGCCAAAATCTCACCTGTTTTGATATGAACAATTTCACCAGGATCTTTTGCCTCTGGACGAATTTTTGTAACAATGTCTGCATAGTTCCCATCGGGAACAAAACATATATCCTGACTATCAGGCTTACTTGCAACTGGCAAATTAAAACGCTCAGCATGTTCCCTAGTTTTCTCTTTAGTCATATCACCAAGTGGGAAAAATATATATTCCAACTGCTCCTTCGTAGTTGCAAAAAGGAAATAAGATTGGTCTTTAGATGCATCAACCGCATTATGAAGCTCTGCACCTTCTGCACCCTGTTTCTTTCGAATATAATGCCCTGTTACTAGAGCATCAGCGCCTAAATCTTTAGCAACTTTGTAAAGGTCTCGAAATTTAACAGATTGATTGCATCTAACACATGGAATTGGCGTTTCACCACGCATATAGCTATCAGCAAAATCTTCAATAACTGATTCTTTAAATAAAGATTCATAATTTAATACATAATGCGGAACCCCAATTTGTTCACAAACATTACGTGCATCGTTTATATCTTGCCCTGCGCAGCAAGCATTCTTCTTTTGAATAGCCGCTCCATGGTCGTACAGTTGCAAAGTTATACCAACGACATCATAGCCCTCTTCTTGCATAAGCGCCGCCACAACTGAGCTATCAACTCCACCGCTCATCGCGACGACAACTCTTGTTTCACCCAATGGCTTATCTTTTACAAATCTATTCAAACTGATGGTTATTATTTGATTTTAAAATATTTTACCTATATATAGTCTTTCTCTTTAATTTCAAATGCTAAAAGCGGGATTTATGAGCCATCTATTACCAGTTTACTCTAGAAGTGAATACACTTTTGAAAAAGGCGAAGGAAGTTACCTATTCGATGAGAGCGGTAGAAAATTTGTAGATTTTGCAGCAGGAATTGCTGTGAACTCCATGGGTCACAACCACCCACACCTAGTAAAAGCATTGAAAGACCAAGCAGACAAGCTATGGCACGTATCTAATTTATACCACATTAGTGGCTCAGAAAGGCTGGCAGAAAGAATTGCTAAAGCTAGTGGCTTTGCACATTATGTGTTCTTTTGCAACTCTGGTGCTGAAGCAGTGGAGTGCGGAATAAAAATGGTAAGAAAATATCATTTTGAAAATGGCAAACCAAATAAAATAAGAATTTTAACATTTGAAGGTGCTTTCCACGGCAGAACAATGGCAACAATAAGCGCCGCAAAGAAAGATAAAGTGACACATGGCTTTGGCCCTCTTCTTGATGGTTTTGACCAAGTACCATTTAATGATCTAGAAGCAGCGAAAGCTGCCATTAAGGAAGATACAGGCGGTATTTTAGTTGAACCTATCCAAGGCGAAGGAGGAATTATTCCTGCCACTGATGAATTTTTGCAAGGTTTGCGTAAAATTTGCGACGAAAAAGGAATCCTACTATTCTTTGATGGCGTTCAATGCGGGATGGGTAGAACAGGCAAATTTTTTAGCCATGAGTGGAGCGGCGTTAAAGCGGATATAGTATCTAGCGCAAAAGGAATTGGCGGAGGGTTTCCCTTCGGTGCGTGCTTATGCACTAAAGAAGTTGGAGATTCTATGACTGTTGGATCTCATGGATCAACATACGCTGGAGGACCCTTAGCAATAGCCGTTGGAAACGCAGTTATGGATATTATGCTTGCTGATGGTTTTTTTGATAGCGTGATCGCAAAAGGTGAATATTTCAGAAAAAGAATTTCAAAAATTGCGGATGCAAATAAGGGTTTGATTGAAGAAGTTCGTGGCAAAGGTCTTATGTTAGGAATTAGGTTTAATGAAGATAAAGTTAAAGATAGCAGGCAATTAGTTGATGATTTACGTAAGGAAGGTTTACTTGCTGTTCCTGCTGCACAAAATGTGATGAGAATGCTTCCAGCACTAACCATTGAAGAAGATGTTATTGATGAGGGCCTAGACATTTTAGAAAAACATTTGAAGGACAAATACTAAACAATAAATTATAAAAAACCATCATGTCAAATTTAGCAGCCGAAATGAGTGAAAACATGGACATAAACACCCAGAATAAATATAGAAACTTTTTAGATATAAAAGACTGTACTTACGAAGTTTTGGACAACATCTTAGGCAAAGCAGCCGCATTAAAACAAGGAAATCATACAAAATATCTTGAAGGCAAGCAACTTGCTATGATATTTGAAAAAGCAAGCACAAGAACTAGGGTAAGCTTTGAAGTAGGCATAAACCAACTTGGCGGCAATGCAATTTTTCTAAATAACAATCAATCTCAAATTGGCCGTGGTGAACCAATTGAAGATACCGCAAATGTTCTTTCTCGTTACGTAGATGTTATGATGATTAGAACTTTCGCTCATGATAGGCTTTTAAAACTAGCTGAGAATGCCTCAGTTCCTGTTATAAATGGCTTAACTGATAGCTCCCACCCATGCCAAATTATGGCTGATATCCTAACTATTAGAGAAAAATATGGTGAAGTTAGAGGCAAAACAATAACTTGGTACGGTGACTGGAACAATATGACAGCAAGTTGGGCTGAAGCCGCTGATATCTTTAAATTCCATTTACGCGTTGCAGTACCTGAAAGTTTAAAAAGCAATGTTAAGGAAACTGAATTTGTAAAATATTTCAGCAACCCTAAAGAAGCAGCTTTTGATGCAGATGTTATTACTACTGATACTTGGGTAAGTATGGGAGATGAAGGTGCTGAAGAAAAAATTAAGCAGCTTGAACCTTTTCAAGTTAATTCTGCAATTATGAAAAGCGCAAAAGATGATGCTATGTTTTTGCATTGCCTACCCGCACACCGTGGAGAGGAAGTAACTTCAGATGTTATTGATGGCACACAATCCGTTATATATGACGAAGCTGAAAACAGGCTTCATGTCCAAAAAGCAATCATGCTTTGGTGTTTAGGTATAATATAAAGCTCTCATTACAACGTGGAGTTAAATATAATTATTATACCATCGGCTCTAATGTAGAAATTTAGTTAATAATTTTTATGCGCATAAATAAACCCTTATTAGTATGGCCAAAATAAAAAAAATTTATGTAGTTTTGGGATCCCTAAATTATAAAACTGGCGAGCTAAATGACCTAGCAACCAACCGCATAGATAAATGTTTAGAAATAATAAAAGAACAAAATAATTATAAAATTCTATGTACCGGTGGGTTTGGTAACAACTTCAATAATACCCCAATTCCACATGCAGAGCATTTATATAGATACCTTGAAAAAAATGGAGTTGATAGAGATGTTTTTCTTGCACCTGCACTTTCAAAGAATACTGTTGATGACGCAGTAAAAAGTAAAGAAATTTTAGAACAATTAGAGTTTGAAGAGTTTATCGTGATAACTTCAGACTTTCATGTAGACAGGGTGAAGTTAATTTTTAATTTAATTTGTGGCGAAATTTGGAATTTCAAAGTCATTTCAGCAAAAAGCAATATGACACCAGAACGCTCAAAAAAACTGAGAGATCACGAGAACAAAGCGATAAAGCAAATTAAAAACAAGGGGCTATATTTTGATTAATTATTTTTTTAGAAGACTAACTAACTATCTAAAAAAATAATCGCTAATTTTTAACACAAAACCATGTACGGTGAGAATTCCAATCATTAATAATACAGAGCTCTAGACAATGTTTTTTTATAAAATTATTCACTACATCAAAGTTTTTAGGGTATCTCTCTGTGTAATCATCTCCACTGAAAATTCCGCCATTTTTTAGCTTAGGATACCAATCTAAAAGGGTCTCTCCATCATTTTGACCAGTATGTGCATAACCATCAATATAAATAAAATCAAAATACTCATCTGGAAAATCTACGAGCATCTCTTTGAAACTTTTACGAATTAATTTATAATTATCAAAACTTGATAACAAATTTAGAGCTGAATTATATTGCTTATCATCATGTCCTCTATCTCCTGCATACTCGTCTACACCGAAAAGCTTTGCAAATTTTTCAGTTTCCAACAGTTTTTTTGAAAACTTTCCCTCTGCTACACCAAGTTCTATGCCAATCGCATTATCTGGCAAAAATTGAGTTATTTGCTTTCTATCATTTAATTTTGAAGTATCCATCTTCACATTTAAAATTTTAATAACTTAACAAAGTAATAAAAAGAACTAAATCACCTTTTATCAAATCGCTTTAAAAAACTAAGTATATAATATCTATTCGGTCAGCTTCTACTTTATCAAAATTTTCCTTCTACCCACGTGGTCAGGTTCAGTAATTATTCCATCTTCTTCCATTTGGTCAATAATATTTGCAGCTCTATTATAACCAATTTTTAAAGCCCGTTGAACATAAGAAGTTGAAACCTTATTATCACGAAGAACTACTGCGACCGCCTGATCAAAAAGCGCATCCTTATCACCTGCGTTACCACCACCTGCCCCCATAAGCATTGGGTCCCCATTTACAGTTCCAGCCGCGAACATATCCTCACCATCACCTGCCGTTACATCCATAATATATTCTGGTTGTCCTTGACGACGAAGGTAATTCGCAACTTCTTCAACTTCTTCATCTTGCACGAAAGGACCATGAACACGGGTTATTTTACTACCTGATGCCATATATAAAAGATCCCCCATACCAAGAAGTTGCTCCGCGCCCATTTCACCTAAAATTGTACGAGAGTCAATTTTAGAAGTAACTTGGTAAGATATTCTTGAAGGGAAGTTAGCCTTAATAATACCCGTAATCACATCAACCGATGGACGTTGTGTCGCAAGAATAACATGGATACCAGCAGCACGAGCCATTTGAGCTAAGCGCTGAATTGATGCTTCAATTTCCTTTCCAGCTACTAGCATTAAATCTGCCATTTCATCTACTATCACAACTATAAATGGCAGTTTTTGCATATCCAACGGAACTTCTTCTGTTTTAGGTTGCCCTGTGTCAGGGTCATAACCCGTTTGAACGGTTCTAGTTAACTCAATACCTTTATTTCGCGCTTCAATTATTTTTTCATTATAGCCCTCTAAGTTACGAACAGATAAATTTGACATTAATCTATACCTATTTTCCATCTCTTTAACCACCCACTTCAAGGCAACAATAGCTTTCTGAGGCTCAGTTACTACTGGCGATAGAAGGTGGGGAATATCTTGGTATACAGAAAGCTCAAGCATTTTTGGGTCAATCATTATGAATTTACATTCCTGCGGAGAGTATTTATATAACAGTGAAAGTATCATCGCATTTAAACCAACCGACTTACCTGAACCAGTAGTACCTGCAACTAATAAATGAGGGGTTTTCGCTAGATCAATAACAACTGGGTTACCAGATATATCCTTACCTAATGCAAGTGGAAGCTTTGCTTTACTCTTCTTGTAAACTACTGAATCTAATAGCTCTTTCAAATAAACCGTTTCCCTGTAAGAGTTTGGAAGCTCTACGCCTATAGCATTTTGTCCCTCAACTACAGAGATACGAGCAGAAGTTGCCATCATAGAGCGAGCGATATCATCCGCTAAACCAATAACCCTAGATGATTTTGTACCTGGGGCAGGCTCAAGAATATATCTTGTAACCACTGGCCCTGGCTGAACTTCTGTAATTTGCCCCTTAACTCCAAAATCATCTAAAACTTTCTCTAATATCTCTGCATTAGCTGAAAGTGAGCTTTCAGACGGAGACTTTGACTTATGATCATTGGGTAGTGATAAAATTGAGAATTCAGGCAACTGAAAGGAGTCCCTCATACTTAAATCAAAAGATTCTTGACGGGCAACTCTAGTTGCTTGCTCTGGTTTATTTGTACTAGATATAATTTTTCTTTCAACTTTTGATTCACTATATTGCTTATGCTCTTTAATAATTGTTTTCTTTTCGGTCTCTCTCTCAAGTTTATTTTTAAAGTTAGATACAAACCTATAAACCCAGACAACAGACATTCTAAAGGATTTTACTATAACCCTTGAAACAATCTTAAATAACTTAGCCCAAGTTTCAGCTGAAATGCCTAACGCAATGAATGAACAAATGATGCTAGAAACAATAAATATAAAACTATAAAAATATACACCCAAAAATGAGTTTAAGTTTTTAAAGATCATATAACCTAAATGGCCACCAAAACTGTTAGAAACAAAATCTTCTGGTATTTTAAAATTTAAATCTAAAATTGATAAAGATGCAGAAATAAAAATTACTGATAAAAGGAAAAATATAAATTTAACTGCTGGCTTTTTTATCCATAAATCAGCATCATTATTATTTTTTTGATATGTATTTTTTATAATTTTAACACCCCATACTAAAAATACAAAACAAACAAAATAACCCGCATAGCCTATAAACGCAAGATAGGCAGAAGATAGGTTAGCCCCTAAAACACCAGCCCAGTTCTTTGTTACAGCATTACTAGTAACATTCCAAGCAGGGTCATATGGGTTGTAAGATGTAATTGCAAAACAACCAATTATTCCTATTAAAAATAAAAAGGCAGCAAGAAAGCTATAAAAAAAGTTTTTAAATAAATCTGTCATATGAAATATTAATATATATAAAGTTTAGTTATTACAGCTTCTTAAAAATTTTCAAAATATTTATGAATATAGATAACATAATAGATAGTTTTTTATCAAACTCATTACAAAAAAGCTTTGAAAGGCACAAAATACCAAGTGATGCCTCTATGCGTACATATGAGAGAATTATAAGT
>CAYGRX010000041.1:0-11074 GCA_964352365.1 uncultured Rickettsiales bacterium | reverse complement strand
AAATAGAATCTGCTCTAAACGTTATATTTTTCTTGAGCATATTTTAAGATGCTGCTAGCTATTGGAGCTGCAACAGCCGAACCAGAGCCACCATATTCCACAATAACAGAAACCGCAAAACGAGGGTTTGATACTGGGGCATACCCGATAAAGTTTGAATGGTTCTCCTCAAAACCTCTCTTCTTATTTTTTATAGCACCAACATTTGAAACTTGAGAAGTACCTGTTTTACCAGCCATTTTGTGGTTAGGGTCTTCAATTCTGGAGCGGAACGCTGTACCAAAATAACTGTTCATAACCTGAACCATTCCAGCCTGAACTATTTGTACATTTCTACTAGAAACACCTTCCATATAGTCAAAAATAGGGGTGGGAGCATTGTTCTCCAGCACTAGCCTTGGTATAACTTTTTTTCCGCCTGTAGCTATTCGCGCGCACATAACCGCAAGCTGAAGAGTTGTAACAGATGTATAGCGCTGCCCTATAGACATATTAAGGGTTTCCCCCTCATACCAACCTTCACGGTAGTTTTTCCACTTCCATTTTTTATCAGGTATTAAACCAGAAATTTCAAGAGGAAGTGGAATACCTGTTTTTTCTCCAAGACCAAACAACCTTGCATATTTTGCAATTTTTTCCACCCCTAGAAGCTTTGCAACCTCGTAAAAATATACATTACATGATTGAGCTAGAGCATCATCTAAGTTCATTGAACCGTGCCCCTCCCTTTTCCAACAATGGAATTTACGATCACCTGACTCAACATGTCCAGAGCAGAAAACTGACTGGCCACGATATATAACACCCTCTTGTAGGGCTGCGAGTGCAACAAGTGGCTTAAAAGTTGAACCTGGTGGGTATTTTTTTGAAATTGCTTTATTTACAAAAGGCTTATCTTTATCAGCATATAACTTATTCAACTCTTTTTGAGATATGCCTTTAATAAACATATTAGGATCGTACTCAGGTACTGATGCTAGAGAAAGTATATCCCCCGTAAGAACATCCATAACAACTGCTGAGGACCCTTCTTTTGTAATACCACCTTGATTTTTTAGTAAGCTCGAAACAAATTCTTGAAGCTGCACATCAATTGACAACCTAATGTTTTCTCCACGAGTTTGGCCACGATAACCGACTTCTTTAATGAATCTACCACGTGAATCGACCTCCATCTCAACAATACCTGGTTCACCAAGAAGCTTTTTTTGTAATGACCTTTCAAGGCCAGCTTTACCAACCCTTAAATCAGGATGCCTTAAAAGTTGTCCAAATAGCCTTTGGTTTTCTTCATTATATTCATTAATTTGGCCTGTATAACCAGTTATATGAGCCATTGATTTACCATGAGGGTAAAATCTTGACTCAATGAAGTGAACATCGGTACCCTTAAATTCACGAGATTTCACTTTTAGCTTTGCAATGTGATTCCATTCAAGAAAATTTTCAATTAATATCGGATAGCTTGTTTTTGGATCCTCAATCTTAAGTAAAATAGCTTCTTTTTTTTCTTCGGAAAGTTCAATTATCTCAGCAATTTTCAGAAAATTACCTTTTGCATCAGAACCTTTTGGAGGTCTATATCTAAGTTGATATCTTGGTATACCTTCAGCTACTACATCACCTGACCTATCCTTTATAACACCCCTTCTTGGCATGATTGGAATAAGACGAATTCTGTTACCTTCGGCTAAATCTTTATATTTACCGCCTTCACTAACTTGAAGAAAATATAGTCTTGCACCTAGTGCTGAAAGCAAGCCAATTTTTATACCAGAAAGCAAAAAAGACCTTCTAGAAACAATGTTTGATTTTTGTGCTTCGGGATTAAACATATTGTAGTTATCAGTTGCTCTGGTTACATCCTAAATGAAACGATACGCTTAATATGCATAAAGCTAAAAATTTTGTGAATAATTGGATACATTAAAATTGTCAGCAAAAATTGCGCCAGCATAGTTGACTTGAATATAAAGACATCAGCGTATAGTGTCATCATAAAAGTTTGAACTATATAAAATACTAAATAAAAGAAGCCAAACGAAACCCATAATAATAAAAAGCCATATTTAACAACCAATTCCCTCTGCGAGATTGTAACAAGATAAGCTACTAGCAAAGAAAATGATGTTACTCCAATTGGATAGAGAAATAATATATCAGAAATTAAACCAATTATAAAAACACTGAAAGTACCAACAATTTGAGGATAATTAAACACCCAATAAAATACACATATAGCTGCAATTGATGGCAGAAAGCTATGATGAAAAACCGTACCATCGTTAAAAGCAAATATTTGCATAACTATAAACGATGCAAATATTGGAAATAACTCTAGAAGCCTATTTAAGAATATATACATAATCTAACGATGACCAATCAACATAAGTTTCAATATATACTTTTTCATTCTCAATTTTTTCAATATACCCAACTGGAACATCTGGAGGGAAAACTCCCCCATCACCAGAAGTTAAAATTTCTTCACCAACAATAAGTTTTTTAGTTGAAAGAATAAAATTAAGCTCAGGGTTTTTGGTTCCATTACCAACTAAAATTGCCCTTTTACCTGAATTGCGGCTTTTCACTGGTATGTTTGACCTGCTATCAGTTAATAAGATTACAGAGGCGATATCATCAGAAACTTCATCAATTTGACCAACTAAACCATCATCATTAGTAACCATTAACCCATTCATAAATTCTTCAATAGATTCTGATTCAATAAAAGCTGCGTCAACATAAGGCCCCGGGTTTCTAGAAATTATACGCGCCGTCATGAATTTAATATCACTTGGGGGTATATAGTTAAGAACATTTTTAAGCCTGTTATTTTCCTGCTCTTTCATGTAAAGCGAAAGCCTAAGCTTATAATTTTCATTTTTAAGCTTTTTAAACCTGTCATCATAAGTATTTGCGTTTACGATATGGTCCACCTCCCTAAAAATAGTAGTAAGGTATTTAATAAAATAATTAAAATATTTTGAAATTGGGTTCAAATCATCAGCAACTTCTACACGCGCTGGTTCAACTGATTCAGGCTGAAATTTGTTAACTGCAAAAAATACAAGACTAATAAATAACAGCAGAAACACTGATATCTTAGATATCAAAACAACTATTTGCTTAATAAGCAATAAGCGGTTTGGAGCTTTTTTGTTTGCGTTTAGTTGAGCCATGAAAACCTTATACTCAAAGGCCGAGTTAATTTCAATTTAATAGTTTAAATCCATGTTCCAAGCGTGGCGTTAAAAATTAATTTGTTTTTAGTTTACAAATAGCAATACACAAATTTTTAATCTTTCCAGAAAAATGGCATAAAGCAAACAATTACTGTTATAATTTCTAACCTTCCTAATAACATAGCAAAGGATAGAATCCACTTTGCAGAATCTGGTAAAGATGCAAAATTTCCTGAAGGGCCAATAATATCACCTAGCCCTGGACCAACATTTGCAAGAGCTGTTGCCGCGCCACTTAAACTTGTAGTGTAATCCAAACCAGTTAAAGCAAGTAGCATAGAAACCACAATAAATGTGAACATAAATAAAATTACAAATAGCAAAACAGAGTTTGTTATATTCTCGGTTACTTTAACTTTACCTATCTCTTTCCGAAAAACACCATGGGGATATAGTAATGTCTTCACCCTTTCTGAAACAAAGGAGACGATAACTTGAAGTCTAAAAATTTTAATTCCACCACTTGTTGATCCTGTGCAACCACCTGAAAGAGTAATAAAATAAAATAACATTATAGCAAAACCACCCCATAAAGTATAATCAGTAGTCGCAAATCCTGTTGTAGTTACAACTGAAACCACATTAAAGGCTGAATCCCTAATAGCTTGCTCAAAATCGTAATTCTTTGTAGCCATCAACCATATTGTGAGCACGAATATAATAACTACTAGCATTTTATAAAAGGCTTCCGCTTGAGATTTTAGAGTTGGGTTCACTTTTTTGTAATTAAATAAATAATAATAAATAAAAAGTGGTGTACCACCTGCTATCATAAAAATTACGCATATCCATTGCAAAAGAGGCGTTTTGAAATGACCAAATGAAGCATCATAAGTTGAAAAACCACCTGTGGAAATAGTTGTGAGCGCATGGTTTAGGGCATCAAAACCTGTCATACCAGCTAGATAATATGCAATAATATTAAAAAAAGTTAGGATTAGATATATTCCACAAATGACAATTGTAACCTGATTCACTCTTGATAATATTTTGTCAGATGTATCTGATGATTCCGCTTTAAATAGCTGCATCCCCCCTACTCGTAGATAAGGAAAAATACTCATACTAAACACAATTATACCCACTCCACCAAACCATTCCAGCAAGCTTCTCCATAGAAGTAAACCACTTGGCATATTATCTATCCCTATATAGACAGTTGAGCCAGTTGTTGTTAAGCCAGAAATAGATTCAAAAATAGAGTCTACAAAACTTAAATGGTATGTGCCTCTAGTAAAGTAAAATGGTAGCGCTGCAAAAATGCCTATTACGATCCAAATTGTAGCCGTCAGTAAATAAGCCTCTTTTATAGAAAGCTCATATTTTGCACGCTTATTTGTAATTATCAAAGAAACTCCAAAAAAAATCGTGATATTTGCACATAATGCAAACACCTTCCAATGTTTTTCATGACCTTCGAATTCCATCAACATAGGAAATAGCATGAAGATTGACAACATTATCAATCCAAAACCATGTGTTATAAGGACTGTAGGCATATCTAAGAGTTCTCTTAAATTTCCAAATCAGGAATATCAAGCTTATCAACACCGCTAGTTAGCTTTGCAAGTAAGCTGAAATGCTCTGGTAAAATTCTATTCAAGAAGTAGCGTGCAGTTGCAAGCTTAGCATCATAAAATTCTTTTTCTGTTGTTCCTGCCTCCAATGCATCTTGAGCAACTTTTGCAGATTTCACCCAAATATAGCCCATAACTACAAGTGAAAACATACGAAGATAATCATGAGATGCACCACCAACTTCTTCTTTATTGGAAAGAGCTTTTTGTGCTATCCACATTGAAGCTTGCTTAAGTGATTTTAACCCTTGATAAAACGGCTTTGTGAATTCTGCCATATTTGCATTATCTTTTTCAGAGTCAACAAACTCTTGCGCAGGATGAAAAAATGCACGAAGCAAACGCCCCATATCTTGTGGCAATTTACGACCTGTTAAGTCTAATGCTTGAACACCATTTGTTCCTTCATAAATTTCAGTGATTTTGCAATCACGAACAAATTGCTCCATACCAT
This sequence comes from uncultured Rickettsiales bacterium, assembly GCA_964352365.1. Classification (GTDB taxonomy): domain Bacteria; phylum Pseudomonadota; class Alphaproteobacteria; order Rickettsiales; family UBA8987; genus CAYGRX01. The sequence goes on along the minus strand of CAYGRX010000041.1, from coordinate 5,798 downwards.
ATTCTTTTATATAACCGTATCCTCCAAGTATCTGCATACCATTTAATGCAACCTGAGTTCCTTCACCAGTCAAATAGCCTTTAACAATTGGAGTCATAAGATCTACAAAGTCTTCTGAATATTGGCGGTCTTCCGAACCTTCTGGTAAACGATGTTCAAGATCTACATGAAGCGCAGTCCAAAGAGCTAAAATACGACCACCCTCAGCAAAAGAACGCATATGCAGCAACATACGGCGAACATCAGGGTGATCGGTTATTGGGTCTGCGTTCTTGTTAGGATATTTTGCCCCATTTAAGTGACGACCTTGAAGCCTTTCTTTTGCATAAGCTAATGCATTTTGATAAGATACTTCGCCAATTCCCAAACCTTGAATACCAACAAGAATACGTGCCTCGTTCATCATTGCGAACATTGCGCGAAGTCCTTTATGTGGCTCACCAACAAGATATGCCTTTGCTCCATCATAGTTCATTACGCAAGTAGGAGAGGCATGAATACCCATTTTATGTTCAACTGATCCGACTTCAATAGCTTCACGATTTTCTGTTTTATTTCCTTGTTCATCGACAGTATATTTAGAAGAAACAAATAATGATATTCCTTTAACACCTTCAGGTGCATCTGGCAAACGAGCCAAAATTAAATGCACAATATTCTCTGATGCTTCATGCTCCCCACAAGAAATAAATATTTTATTACCTGTTATACTGTAACTACCATCATCATTAGGTGTTGCGCGGGTTGTCATCAAGCCTAGATCAGTCCCTGCAACAGGTTCAGTCAAGCACATTACACCCGTCCAGTTACCCGTTGTAATGTTAGGTAAATATCTTGATTTTAAATCATCAGAACCAAAAAGATGAAGCGCGGTGTATACACCATGTGTTAAGCCCGGCATTAGACCGAAGGCAAGATTTGCAGAGCAAATCATTTCAATAAATGGTGTATTTAGTACATTTGGTAAACCTTGCCCACCATATTCTTCATCGCAAGCAAAACTTCCCCAGCCATTTTCAACATAAGTTTTATATGCATCCACGAAACCATCAGGTAGAATAACTTTATTAAAGCCATCCTCTCCTTTTTCAACCTTTAAACCCTGCTCATCACCAACTGCATTTAATGGTTGAATTACCTCTTGAGCGTAACGTGCGCCCTCTTCTAAAATTGCATCTATATATGACAAATCATCAAAGCCGCGAATATCTTTATTTGCATATTGTTCAATGTTTAGCCACTCATTAAGAGCGAATTTCATATCCCTAATCGGCGCTTCATATGTTGGCATTTTCTTAACCTCTTTCTCAAGTTGTCACCCCGCACTTGTTGCGGGGTTATTTTTAAAATTTATTCATTTAATATATAATATAGGTCTTCCCATTTTGGATTCATCTTCTCTATTGCATCGAACTTATATTCCCTTTTCCACTTCTTTACTATCTTTTCTCTATGTATCGCTTCATTAACATCTTCCAAAATTTCATAGTAAACCAAAGTTTTTATATTATGTCTTTTTGTGTAACTATTTACAAACTCAGACTTATGCTCAAAGCCTCTTCTTCCTAGATTATTTGTTACACCTGTATATAAATATCCTCTAATTCTACTGGCTAAAATATATACATAATATTGTTTCAATATCGCCTTCCTTTTTCATAACCCCGCAACAAGTGCGGGGTTATTATAATTACTATTTACTAATTACTATCAATCCCCTAATTCCTAAGTGGTTTACCCGTGTTTAACATATGCTCAATACGGTCTAGTGAACCTTTGTTTTTCACAAGTTTTACAAATTCTTCACGCTCTAAATCAAGCATATCTTGTTCGGTTAGCTCTTCTGTGATATCAGTATCACCACCAGTTATAACTTGAGCAACAGCACGGCTAACTACCATATCATAAGGCGTTACCTGACCAGTTTTTTCCATATCTTTCAACTTCATTTCAATAGCTGCGCGAGCCGTTTTACCTGGCAGGTTAATTGTATGAGTCTCAGGCGGTTGATAACCTTCTTCAACCATTTTAAGAGCTTTACGTTTTGCATCAGCAAGCAAGCGAGCGCGGTTCATAGTAATTCCGCAGCAATCACGAATGACCTTAAGATTCTTAGCCTGCTCCGCAGACTTTGAAACTTTTGCAGTTGAAATATTCATCATCGCATTAATGATTGCTGGCATAGTATTTAAAGTTTTCACAGGGCTTAACCAGCTAAACCATCCACCCATTTTAGCCGCCCACATATCTGATTCCGCACGTGCTTTTAGCTCACGATAAACAAGCTCTTTACAGCCGCCCCAACCTGGAACAAGGCCCACACCAACTTCAACTAAGCCAGTATATAGCTCTACATGAGACTGAACCGCATCGCAGTGTAATAAAATTTCACACCCGCCGCCAAGCGCCATTCCAGATGGCGCACCAACTACTGGGAAAGGTGCATATTTTAAACCCATATATGCATCCTGCCCTTGCTTTATTATGCCGTCAATTTCTTTCCAAGCCGCGACGTTTGCCGCAAAAAGAAGAACACCTATATTTGCACCAACGCAAAAATTTTCAGAATCATTATATATAACTAATGCTTTATAATTTTTTTCAACTTCTGCGGTTGCTTTAGCTAAAAGCTCCAATACAGTCGGATCAAGGGAATTCATTTTTGCAGTAAATTCAAACGCACAAACTCCATCACCAATATCCCAAAGCGCCGCAGAACTATTTTTCATTATTGGCTTTGAGCGCAATTTGATATCCGCCAAGCTAAACTGCGTATCATCAAATGGAATTTCGACGTAATCCCCAGCTTTCGCGAAGAAATATTTATTTCCCTCTTCAACTTTATAAAAGTTTCCAGAGCCAACTTTTTTGATTATTTGAGGAACTTCCATCCCTTCAGATTCACACTTTTCAGAGAACCACTGGGCACCAGATTTACCCCCTAATGCAAACTTATCTACTAGCTCAAAAGGGCCATATTTCCAGTTATAACCAAGGCGCATTGCCTCATCAATAGTTTTAACCTCATCAGCAATCTCCCCCACAAGATTAGCAGTGTAAATAATTAAATCACGAAGCACTGGCCATACAAATTTTGAACCTGCATCACCTTCTTCAACCATTAAAGCCAGAGATTTTTTTGAAACTTTAGCTGAATTTAATCTTGGCTTCAAAGTTTGACGATATTCACCTTTTGCAATATCAAATGCCAACTTCTCCTTTCTGCCTTCCTTCAATGCGATTTCATCTAACATGTAGAATCCACCTTTACCCTTACGACCAGTATAGCCATCTGCAATTAGCTTGCCGATTGTGCCTGGCATATTGTAAACTTTATTAAATTCATCGTCAGCAGGCAAGGTATCTGCAAAAGACTTTGCAATTAGCGGAAGAAGATCAAGGCCGATTAAGTCCATCAAGCCGAATACACCAGTTTTAGGAATGCCTAGTGGACGGCTCATCATTACATCTGCTATTTCAATTGAAACATTTTTATCAACAACTTCTTTAAGGGCACGAGTTAACCAAAATGTACCAACACGATTTGCTATAAATCCAGGCCTATCATTACATTCAACAACACCTTTACCTAGCCTAATGTCACAAAAGTTTTTTATAACTTCTGCAGATTTTTTATTAGTTCTTTCACCAACAACCAGCTCAAGCAACTTCATATAACGAGGCGGATTAAAGAAATGGGTTATCATAAAGTCTTGCTGGAACTTTTCACCACGACCTTCAATAAGCTTATTCAAAGGAATTGTTGAAGTATTAGACGAAATTACTGAGCCAGCCTTGCGTTTGCCTTCTAGCTTTTCATAAAGAGATTTTTTGATATCAAGATTTTCAACAATAACTTCAATAATCCAGTCACAATCCGAAATTTTATCTAGATCATCATCTAAATTGCCAATTTCAATATTTTTAAGTTTACGTTTATGCGTAACCATTTCAGGGTCAGCTTTCTCAATTTTCTTGAGAGCACTCTTAACGATAGAGTTTTTATCACCTTCTTTTGCGGCAATATCTAGCAATACAACTTTAGTATCAGAATTTGCAATGTGAGCGGCAATCCCACTACCCATAACGCCAGAACCGATGACTGCAACTTTGTTTATTTCCATAATTTTTCCAATTTTAGTTCGTTTAATTTACTTAGAGAACTATCTAAATAGCCTCTAAAATTGTTGCAATACCTTGTCCACCACCTATACACATTGTAGCAAGGGCATATTTACCACCTTCGCGGTTAAGCAAGCTTGCTGCCTTACCTGTAATACGAGCACCAGATGCACCAAGAGGATGACCAAGTGCAATTGCGCCACCATCTAGGTTTATTTTATTAATGTCAAAACCAGCTTCTTTTATTACTGAAAGACTTTGCGCAGAAAATGCTTCGTTTAGCTCAATAATATCAATATCAGCTAGCTTTAAGCCTGCTCGCTCTAAAGCTTTTGCAGTTGCTGGAACTGGACCAATACCCATAATCCCAGGATTACAACCCGCTACTGCGATTGATTTTATACGAGCTAGTTTTTTTAAGCCATGCTTATCAGCGTATTCTTCAGATACAACTAACACAGCTGACGCTCCATCCGTTAGCGGACTTGAAGTTCCCGCGGTTACACTACCATTCTTATCGAATGCAGGCTTCAACCCAGCTAAGGCTTCCACGCTTGAATCCGCACGTATGCAGCCATCTTCAGTTACACCTTCAATTTCAACTATTTCATCTACAAATTTACCTTCCGCTTGAGCAGAGGAAGCTTTCTTATGAGAAGCAACCGCAAATTCATCTTGGCTCTCTCGACTTATTTTATATTGCTCTGCAAGCCTTTCCGCAGTAACACCCATGCCATCATAGGCCTCGGGAAAGTTTTCATATAATTCAGGGTTTGGCCCCGGATTTAAGCCACCCATAGGGATGCGACTCATAGATTCAACACCAGCGCAGATAAATACATCACCTGCACCCGCTGCAATTGCACCCACAGCATCATGAATTGTTTGCATTGATGAGCCACAAAAACGGTTAAGCGTAGTTCCTGCCACAGAAAGTGGAAGATCTGCGATAAATCCGATTTGCTTACCCATGTTCAAGCCTTGCTCACCCTCTGGGAAGGCGCAACCTAATTTTATATCTTCAATATCATCAGGGTTAACTTTTGAGCGCTCAACCAATGACCTAACAACTTCCGCAACAATATCATCTGGTCTAACTTTTACAAATTTACCTTTATAAGCTCTTTGAAATGGAGAGCGACAATATTCAACAATAACTGAGTTACGCATTAACTAATCCCTATAGTTTGTTTATATTAACCCCGAAATAATTTCGGCGTGACTGCTTAATTTATATAAGGAACTTTGCTCATTTTTAAATACTAAGTCAATCGCATTTATTTCGAATTTATTATTTTATGAGCGTAAAATAATTTAGGTGATTTTTAAGCACTCAAAATAGCAACCACATCAAAAATATTAATAAGTGGTTAATTTCTTGGCAAATAGCTCTCTCTGTTATTCTGCCAATATTAAATTACTCTAAAGGCATTTGCTTAAAGTTTTCTTGCATCTTAACCTTTGGGTTATGTGTGTAGAAATTTTAACGCACTTTGAAGTAATGAAGAATTTCATTTACCTGTCACCAATATTCAATTGGTGATATTAAACAATGTTTCTTATGAAATATTTATTTTTTTTGTTGCCACAGCTACTTTGATCGTAGCCTTTTTTAGCATGAGCTCGCCTAGACGGACTCAGTGCATCCAACATGAATGGACGGAAGAATTTTCCGT